>JAYUXA010000284.1:0-2714 GCA_043753245.1 Chitinophagaceae bacterium | reverse complement strand
GGTACCGAAATAAAGGAATATTTGTGGATTTGACCTATGTGCAATCTTTGAACAGGGATGTGGATTTTCCTTACCGGCTGTCAGACAAAGCAAACACGTTTGCCGACCTGCGCAATAACAGCGGTAAGATGATCCTTACTTTCGGTGTTAAATTTTAATATCGCTTTCTTTCTTTATCCAATTGATACCCGGATCGCGGCGAAACCAGGTCATCTGTCTTTTACCGTAGTGACGTGTATTTATTTTGATACGCGAAATAGCATCTTCCAAAGAAATAGTATTATCCAGGTAGTCAAAAAGTTCAGTATATCCGACAGTCTGTAAGGCGTTCAGGTACCGGAACCCTATTAGCGCCATCACTTCTTCGAGTAATCCCCCTTTGATCATTTCATCGACCCGGCTATTTATATTGGATACCAATTGCGGACGGGGAAGGTCGATAGCGTATTTTACGATCTCAAAATCACGCTCTGTTTTTTTCTTTTTTTGAAATTCAAGAATGGACAGCCCAGTGGACAGTTTCACCTCTAACGCGCGCATTAATCTGCGTGGATTAAAGATCTCTCCCTGATTAAAATAATCAGGGTCCTGAATTAAAACCTGCCGTTGCAACCATTCCAGGCCGTTGAGCTGGTATTGCTGTGTAAGCTGTTCTCTGATTTCAGGAGCAGCAGCGGGTATATGATCCAGGCCTTCACAAAACGCCTTAATATAAAGCCCTGTGCCCCCCACTATAACCACTGTGGGATTGGTTTTCCATACTTCATCTGCTGCCTTTAATGCGAATGATTCAAAAGTAGCAGCATTCATTTCATCGTGAATGGAATGAGAGTTAATAAAATAATGTACTACTTCCGCAAGTTGGGCAGGAGAAGGCTTGGCAACACCTGTATTTAATTCAATGAAGCATTGTCTTGAATCTGCAGAAATGATCTTCGTACCTAACTTCCTGGCAATAGAAACAGCCAGGGCTGTTTTACCTGATGCAGTGGGCCCGGTGATTATTATAACTTTATTGCGCGTCACCCGTCTTCTCCATTGTCTTCAGATTGCTCCTCTGAGGAAGCTTCTGCGTCTTCTTCACCGTCAACCCCATCATTGCCGTCGCTGCTTTCTCCTTCTACTCCAAAACCTTCTGCGCCGCGCGCGAGGTCATATTTTTCTTCTACCTCTGCCAGCTTATCTCCTACTAGTCCTTTTACTCCGTATTGCGAAGGTCCTATGCCCTCTTTCTTAAGAACTGCCGGATAGCTGATCCTCGAACTTTCCTCTTTAGTAACGTTAATCAATTCAACCTGAAAAGACCAGTTCCTGACAAAATCGTAAGTATAAACAAACTTCTGGTTAGGATCTTTAATTTCCGATCCAATTGTGGTGTCGGCCATCAATAGGGGGGCCACTTTATATGGCTTGTCGTATTTTTCAAGGGTGATTTCCCTTCCCCGCTGCCAGCTATCATTGCTACGATAAAATGTAGCCGCATGTTTTGAATCGAATTCATAAGCCGTCAGGATGGTCAGATGAAGTTCGGAAAACGATTGATTGTGTTTTATTACAATATCCCTGTATATGCTGTCGTCTTCTTCAAAATATACTCTGAATTTTAAAATCGCCATAAGTAGCCGTCATGTATTAAATTCAAAAATAAGTAATTTTAGGAGACCGGGCCTGCAGGTTTTATATTCATTTCAGAAGCTTTTTTTAGCAGCAATGCCAGAGCTTCCTCATAATTATTTCTAATCTCCCCGTCAAGAATCGCTTCCCGAATGGCATTTTTCAAAATTCCCACTTCCTTCCCGGGTGACAGACCGAATATCGTCATGATCATCTCGCCGGTTAGTAAGGGCTGCCAGTTGCGGATACGATCACTTTCTTCCACTTCCTTAAGCCGTTGCTCTACAAAATCGAAATTTTCCAGGTACCGTTTTACTTTGGATTTATTTTTTGACGTGATATCTGCCCGGCAAAGGGTCATCAGGGCCTCTATATCTTCGCCTGCATCAAATAGTAATCTTCGTATAGCCGAATCCGTTATATTTTCTTTCGTCAGGCTGATAGGCCTTAAATGGAGCTCGACTATTTTTTTTACAAACCGCATCTTTTCATTCAGCGGCAATTTTAATGCAGTGAATAGTTTAGGCACCATTCTCCCTCCTACTGCTTCATGCCCGTGAAAGGTCCATCCATGGCCTGGTTCAAACTTTTTGGTAGCAGGCTTGGCAATATCATGCAAAACAGCCGCCCACCGGAGCCATAGATCATCTGTATTTTCGGCTATATTGTCCACCACCTGAAGAGTGTGGTAAAAGTTATCTTTATGTCCGTGCCCGTCAATATATTCTGCCCCCGCAAGCTCCACCATTTTGGGGAATATGATCTGCAGCAAACCACTTTTGTACAGCAGGTCGAAGCCAAGGGAAGGTTTAGTACTCAATAGTATTTTATTCAGTTCTTCGGAGATGCGTTCCTGTGAAATGATGCTGATACGGTCTGCGTTGTCTGTTATAGCCTGAAAAGTAGGGGGATCAATCGTAAAGTTCAACTGGGAGGCAAAACGGACTGCACGCATCATTCGCAGCGGATCATCACTGAAGGTGGTTGATGGATCCAGCGGGGTACGAAGTAGTTTAAGCTCCATATCCATCAGGCCATTGAATGGATCTATGAGGTCGCCAAAATCATCCTTATTCAGGCTGATAGCAAGTGCATTGATC
>JAYUXA010000283.1:0-5884 GCA_043753245.1 Chitinophagaceae bacterium | reverse complement strand
TAAAAGATAAAGTCATTGTTGCAGACATTCTCACGTCTGCAGAACCTTTTTCGGAGCCCTTTTCAGTAGTAGGAAATTTCCCCTACAATATATCCAGTCAGATCGTATTTAAGATCCTGGACTGGAAGGAATCTGTGGAAAGTATGACAGGCATGTTTCAGAGAGAGGTGGCACAGCGGCTGGCAGCAAAGGAAGGAAGTAAGATCTATGGCGTTACCAGTGTGCTGGTGCAGGCATTTTTTAAGGTAGATTATTTGTTTGAAGTAAGCGAACTGGCTTTTAACCCGCCTCCAAAGGTAAAAAGCGCGGTGATCCGGCTCACGCCTGTTGATCAGCCAGTGAAGATGCGTGACCACAGGTCCTTCACGGTGCTGGTAAAGGCAGGGTTTGGCCAGCGGAGAAAGACCCTTCGAAATGCAGTAAAAGCATTATTTGACGCAGAAACATTAAAAGACGAATTATTTAATAAAAGAGCGGAAGCGCTTAGTGTTGAGGATTTTGCTGCACTTACCTTTCGGATGAGCTGATATGAGTAAAGAAAAACGATTGAGTGATCCATTGCCAAAAGTAATGGTTACCGCAAAGGTCCATGAATACCTCCCCGCACAATTGCAGCGCAAAGGGTTTGAGGTGATGGTGAACAAGGAAATAACATACGACCAGCTTCTGGAACAGATAGCTCCGTTCGAAGGACTGATCGTTACCACCCGTTTAAAGATCGACCGGAAAATGCTTGAGCATGCACCGAACCTGAAATGGATCGGCAGGCTGGGAAGTGGAATGGAGCTGATCGATGTGGACTTTGCACAAAGTAGGGGTATCAATTGTGTTAGTAGCCCCGAAGGAAACCGTAATGCCGTCGCCGAACATACCCTTGGGATATTACTGAACCTGTTGAATAGGTTGTCAGTAAGCATGAATGAGATCCGGCAGGGTAAATGGATTCGGGAAGGGAACAGGGGAACGGAACTGAGTGGCAAAACAATAGGGATAATAGGATATGGTAATACCGGCAGCAGTTTCGCTGGTTTATTAGCTTCTTTCGGTGTAAAAGTGCTGGCGTATGACAAATATAAAGAGGATTATTCTGCCGGGTATATCCAGGAAGCCAGTCTGGCGCGAATTGCGCGAGAAGCGGATGTAATCAGTTTTCACGTACCGTTGAATGCGGGTACCCTTCATATGGCCAATGATCTTTTTTTTGATATACTGGAAAGAAAGCCTTTATTTTTAAATACCTGTCGCGGAAAAGTACACGACACCGCAGCGGTGATCCGGGCATTGGAATCAGGAAGAATTTCCGGCGCAGGTATGGATGTTCTTGAAAATGAAAGACTGGATTCCTACACTGAAATGGAAAGTAAGCAGTTGAAATACCTGCTTGCCCGCCCTGACGTGCTGATTACGCCGCATATTGCGGGATACAGTCACGAAGCCTTTTACAAAATGGCCTATGTGATCGCTGAAAAACTGGGTTTTGCTTAAATTTCCGGTTCAGGTTACCGGGGGAATAAAGATGGTAATAGAGCGCAGCAATTTGACCGCTCTGGTCAGGTCAGAGGGCCTGGTTGATATATGTATAAAAAATTCCTTATTTTTGTATTACAATGCACTGCAACGCTTCAGTTAAACGGGAGCGTTGTTCTTTTTGCTGTTACCTGGAAGTAACGGCAATTTTTTTCATTACCATAAAGACCTATTATGAGTGATATAATTTATGTTTCAAAGGAAACGTTGGAGCTTATAAGAGCTGAACTTCACCAAATGAGATCGGTTGAAAGGCCTGCGGCTGCAAGGGCGATCGCAGAAGCACGTGAAAAAGGAGATCTTAAGGAAAATGCGGAATATGATGCTGCCAAAGAAGCACAGGGATTGCTGGAGGCGAGAATAAAAAAACTGGAAGGAGATGTGGCCAGCGCACGTATACTGGAGGCACAGGATGTCGACACCAGCAAAGTATCCATCCTTACAAAAGTGACACTTACCAATTTAAATACACAAAAGCAGATTACGTATAAGATCGTTTCCGAAAAAGAAGCGGACCTTAAAGCCGGAAAAATATCCGTTACTTCCCCAATTGGCCGTGGCCTTATGGGTAAGGTAATTGGAGACGTGGCCGAAGTGCAGGTACCCGCAGGCACTTTTAAATTCAAAATTGAGCATATAGCAGTCTGATGACGTTGTTTTCAAAGATCATATCAGGAGCAATTCCAGCTTATAAGATAGCCGAAAACGAATTTTTTTTCGCTTTCCTCGATATAGCTCCCCTGGTCAAAGGCCATACCCTTATTGTTCCTAAAATGGAGACGGATAAACTATTCGATCTTCCGGTTAACTACTTATCAGGGATGCTGGTATTTGCACAACCTATTGCAAAAGCTATCGAAAAAGAATTTCCCTGCAACAGGTGCGGTATTGCTGCAATTGGTCTTGAAGTGCCACATGCACACCTTCATCTGGTGCCTGTCAACAGCGCAGAAGATTTGAATTTTATGAGACCGAAATTACAACTCACCAGAGAAGAGTTTTTGGAGGTGCAGCAAAAAATAGTGGGTGCTATTTAATTCTTCCAGGATTCATTTGAATAAAATCTTTCCATCCGCTGGTTTTTTTTACGGACATTGGTAATGGGGCCTTCCCCTGGAAATGATGGCAGACCGCCACTGCCAGCGCATCGGATGCATCATAGTAGTTCAGGGATGTTTCTTTCAGGCGCATAATGTGCTGAAGCATCTTCCATACCTGTTCCTTACCGGCATTGCCGTTTCCAGTTATAGACTGCTTTATTTTTCGGGGAGAATATTCACAAACCTCCAATCCGGATCCGATTGCCGCAGCTATTGCTACTCCCTGCGCCCTCCCGAGCTTTAGCATACTCTGCACATTTTTTCCGAAAAAAGGCGCTTCAACAGCGCAGCAATGGGGCTTAAACAACTTAATCAGCGCATCTACTTTTTTATAGATCACCTGCAGGCGTTCGAAATTTTCCCGTTTTGAATTCATTTTCAGCACATCCATTTCCAGCAGGCTCATGTCATTTCCCTGCACGGCGATGAGGCTATATCCCATCACCAGGGTGCCAGGGTCTATGCCAAGAATTATTCTGGATGCTTTTTCCACTGGATGTATTCGTTATTTTGCGTGACTAATTGATCCTTATCAGCAAAAATATCAAATTAATCCTCAACTACGTTGTCGGGCCTATCGTGTTCTGCATACTGGCATATGCAATATATACCCAGGTGAAGCAGCAAGCCAACTGGAAACAATCACTTACACAAATCATAACTGCCATGAACAGTGCTTCGGCATGGATGGCAGCAGCTGCATTTGTACTGATGTTTTTTAACTGGGGCATTGAAGCACGTAAATGGCAGCTGGCGCTGTCGCCGGTACATACCATTACTTTTCCGGTAGCCTGCCGCGCCATTTTTACCGGTACCACGCTGGCTTTTTTTACGCCTAACCGGATAGGAGAGTATATGGGGAGGATCATGCACCTGGAAGAAGGAAAACGAATTTCTTCTATAGCCCTGACTATAGTGTGCAGCCTTGCGCAGCTGATGATCACGATTACCGCCGGCATCGCAGGAATTTATTTTATCAGAGACCGGCTTGAAGCTGCAGAAGGTCCGCGTATTATATTTTGGATAAATCTCTTCTTAACAGGGGTATGTGGAGTATGGATTGTTTTAACAATCTTTTACTTTCGCATTTCCTGGCTGATGAAAAAGATAGAAACCATACGAGGTATCGAAAAGTATTTAACTTACATCAGCGTACTGGATAGGTTTAACGCAACTTTATTATTACGGATATTATCTTTATCGGCAGGTAGGTTTTTAATATTTATCCTGCAGTACGCACTGCTGTTTAGTGCATTTGGTGTAAATATGGAGTGGTGGCAGACTTTTTGGTCTGTAAGTGTAGTGTTTCTGGTAATAGCGGTTATTCCCAGTATAGCATTGCTAACAGAGCTTGGTGTGAGGTGGGAGGCAAGTCTGGAAGTGATCCGGTTATTTAGTCCTAATATGGCTGGGATTTTAGCTGCTTCGCTGGCAGTCTGGGTCATCAATCTGGTGATTCCGGCATTAATAGGAAGTTTGCTGATTCCACGGTTGAAATTTTTTCGTAAATAGACTTGGATATATACACAAGACAAATCTGACGGGCATACATGAAAATCATACGTACTCTTACCATATTGACGCTCATCTTTATAACCTTTCCATTACGGGCAGGCAATGATTTCTGTGATATCCGTAACAGTGCTTTTAATGCAGGAGAAGGTCTGAATTTTAAGGTTTTTTATACTGTTGCGGGAGTTTATGTAGGGGCAGGGGAAGCTGATTTTAAAACTTCTCTGGAAAGTCTTAATAATAAACCTGTTTATCATATTGTGGGAGAAGGTAAAACATACAGTTTTTACGACAACTTCTTTAAGGTCAGAGACCGGTACGAAACCTATATCGATACGGCCAACCTCCAGCCGCAAAAGTTTATCCGGAATATTTATGAAGGCGGATATAAAAAATATGAGAATGTAACCTTCAACAAGGTTACCAATACTGCTATCACCAACCATGGCGTATACAAAGTTCCCGGATGTGTTCAGGACGTGTTAAGTTCAATTTATTATGCCCGTAATATTGATTTTGATTCGTACAAAGCAGGTGACAAAATTCCTTTTACGCTTTTCCTCGATAAAGAATTATTTGGAATGTATATCCGGTACCTGGGTAAAGAAACGATAAAAACAAAATACGGTAAATTCAAATCGATCAAATTCAAGCCATTGCTTCTTAAAGGGACCATCTTTGAAGGGGGAGAAAAAATGACGGTCTGGATCAGTGATGATAAAAACAAAATACCACTGCGTATCGAAAGTCCTATCAGTGTAGGCAGTATCAAAGTGGATATGATGAGCTACAAAAACCTTCGTTATCCGCTTAGTTCATTGGTAAGCGTACGGTGATTATTGGAATGATGAGTATTCTTACGTTTCTGCATTATCCAAGATCTGCAAGAAGAAATGTATTTTTTACTCTTACCCCTTTTTCAGTGTGCTGAAGATCACAACATTCGTTCAGCAGATCATGCTCAAAAAACAGCACATATTTATTTTTTATTGCCTCATCCAGAAATTCACTTTTTTCCTGTAGAGTGGTTAAGGGAAACATATCGTAGGCCATAACATACGGTATTGGTATATGGGCAATGGAAGGCAGAAGGTCTGCCATAAAAACGATTGTCCGGTCTTTGTATTTAATCTGCGGCAGCATCATAAAGCCAGTATGTCCATGAACGAACCGGATGGTAATAGCTGAATTAAATACGGGGGAATGAACGAATTGCAACTGCCCGCTTTCTTTTACAGGTACTATGTTTTCCGTTAAAAAGGAGGCTTTTTCCCGTTCATTCGGATGCGTGGCCCATTCCCAGTGCTGTTCGTTGCTCCAATAGGTTGCTTTTGGAAATGCCGTTTCCAGCTTATCGCCATTTCGGACAACTGCACCACCCACATGATCAAAATGAAGGTGAGTCAGAAAAACATCAGTGATATCGTTAGCAGAAAATCCCAACGCTGACAAGGATTTATTTAGTTGGTGACTACCATTTAAATAATAATGGCTGAAAAACTTTTGATCCTGCTTATTTCCGATACCGGTATCAATTAATATCAGCCGGTTATCATCTTCAATTAATAAACACCGCATGGACCAGTTACACAGATTGTTTTCATCAGCCGGATTTAATTTATTCCAGATTGTTTTTGGCACTACGCCGAACATAGCTCCTCCATCGAGTTTAAAATTTCCGGTATTTACTACATGTATTTTCATAATAAGACATTAAATTTTAGCGGCCTTTTTTTGTGTGATGA
>JAYUXA010000282.1:0-2728 GCA_043753245.1 Chitinophagaceae bacterium | reverse complement strand
CATTCACAGCCTTATCAAAAGGTGAATAATAAGTACTAAATCTGCTGTAGTAATAGGTAATAGCAGAGGTAATATGCTCTGCGGTAATTTCGCTTTCTGTTGGAGTGTAGGGTAATAGTGACCTGAATATTTTTTGGTAATCAGGGCAACTAAGTACTTTCTGAACGAGGTCTTTTTCAGTTGCTCCTAACTCTTCAGGATGTTTAATTACTGCCATTGTCTGATCCTGCAGTGATGTATGGGCCCCGTCCAGCATTATCAGGTGATTATAAGTTGCATTAATTAAAGAAGGAGTGTTTCTTTTAAGCCGATCCTTCCTGTTAAATTGCAATGCGGATGCACCAAGGGTATCTGCAAAGTATTCTTTTGATTTATGGCAGGAAACACAGCTGCGCTGGTTGTTGCCCGACAAAATAGGATCATAAAAAAGGAGCTTTCCCACTTCACTGATCTTATCCAGTATTATTTCATCATCAACACGAAGAAATATACCTTTTGCATTTTGTCCGTTATACAATTGTTTATTAAAGATTGTGCGGGCAGATTTATTTAACGAATAATCTACAAAGCTTTTACTTCTAACTTTATGGTTCCTGATCGCCTGTTGATTTAAGGCAAATAATGGATTAATATAGTTTTTAATAAAGGTAAAATGATCAAAGAGGCTGAAATCAGAAGGTTGACTTGCAGTGAACGCCATTGTTTCCTTATATAAAATAAGGTATTCAGAGGTTAATTCAACTTCAGGAAAACTGTCATCGAAAGAAAGGTATATTTCCAGCACCGCTGAAAGCATCAATCTTAACTCAGGAACAATCATTTCCGCATCCGGACATTCAAAACCAGTAGTGTAGATAGCTGCCAGGTTCAGTAAAAATAAACGGTTGCACAAATAAAAATGATCAAAAGTTTTTAAATTATGCGTTATGGAATCTTCTGCAAAAACCTGAGTGGCGAGTATTGATTCCTGAAACAAACTAAGGACGCTATCTTTTTCAGGTTTATCCTCTTTGAGGTATAACGCTGCAAGTGTAAGTCCTGCACCATAGCGTTTATAAGGTTTTTCAAACTTCTCAAAAACTTCCGTCTCCCACTCTACAGGAAGAGGACCGTTTAATTTTTTATACGATACCGGCTCGAGGTAACGTAGCCAGAAGTCCATTTTTTTAAGTGTATTCCTTGCATGTCCGATTCGTTTATGAATATCAAGTTTAACATCGAATCGCTCTATTCCGTTCTTCAGGATCAGGGTTTGCAGGGTTTTCAACTCCTCTTTAAGGTTTTTCAGTTTAGCATCATAACCTGACAGGTATATTTCTTTTGAATTTTCCTTATTAAAGGATAGGGTCATTACTGAAGTGGATACCACTATTAAAACTAAAAAATAGGATGATTTCATATCCCTGGAAATATGGGTCAAGGTAGAAGTTTACCAGGCTGTGAAAGATTAACAAATTATTAATGGAATGTTACTATAATACTAAATCAGCCTATACTTTGTGTGCCGACCAGCTATCGCTTAGGATGAATTATATCAGACAATCCTCTTAATTTCTTATCACTCTTTCCTTTAAGGACATCCGAATCCAATACCTCCCGGGAAAATTTAAGACCGGTCATGGATTGTATTTTTACTATAGGAACCTGGTAATCCTGGTATTTACCAACAGGGAGTATTTCAAAAGGTATATTTTGCGCCCATTGTGATTGATCAGCGATATAGGCACTGGTAAATAGTACTCCGGCTGTACTTTCCACGGCTACTATCTTCCAGTAAAACCCTGGAATCAATACCCCTCTGTGTACTTCATCATCATCCCTGAATACTGGTCCGGTAAATACAGTTGCTTTAACATTTTCATCATCGGTATTGTACAATATATAATTTTCCAGGCCCTGCCACAGCTGACTTCCCTGGTTAAAACTCCAATATTGCGGGGAACAGTTGGTCCAGTGAAAGGTGTCTTCATTTGCCAGTAAAGCCTCGCTGTTTGTACCCCAGACCGGATCCAATCTCCGAACTAAATGTCCGCGGTCAAACCAACCTTTTGGACCAAGATTTTTAGGTTCATTTGAGTACAATTCATCTCCAATCTGTAAGGAGATATCAATCCGGGGATCATAATACCAGGTGTCTCCAGTTCTGGGTAAATTTTTCCAGGTGTCGCCGTTAATATTTACCGCTGTAAAAAAAGGGAGTTTTCTTTTGGCATTAATGACTATTGAGAAATGTGTGTAGTGTAACACATTATCCGTTCTATTATTTACCCTGGCTATACTTCCGAATTGAAGCGCTTTTTCCGTCACTTCCGGAAGTGGAATCGAAGAAGTCAAAAAACGTTCTTCGTATCCGGTTCTATCTTTGTAATACTCTACAGGCCGGATATTTATCCGGGCTTTTTTCAATTGCGATCGTTTACGTGGAACAATTCCAGGTAAAGTATTAAGGTCCGATACGGGGATATCCTTAAGGTTCCTGTCTTGCAATGCATTTACCTCATCTATATCGTCCTTGCTGAAAGCCATTATCCTGTTCGGCAAACTTGAATGCCAGAGTGAAAGTTTGGCCTCAAAACTATTTTAATAAATTAGAATGATTTTCTTTTTGTATTACCAAATTGTTATTTTAAGATTTACAAATAAACCGAACATATAAGATTTTTTGAAATATTATATGTTCGGAATTTTTTCTGAAAACAATGTCATTTTAATCTTTGTGTTATTATAT
>JAYUXA010000281.1:0-5903 GCA_043753245.1 Chitinophagaceae bacterium | reverse complement strand
TGTGAACCGTCTGCTATAATAGGTTTAAAAATATTTTGATTTTCATTTCCTACATGGTCGTTCACTACCAGGTAAACATCCAGGTCACCATCGTTGTCGTAATCAAAAAAATCTGCCATTGCCGTATGTGTATTGTCGTTCAGTCCATACTCGGCTGCCAGTTCTTTGAATACAGGAATACCATTGGCCGTATTACCCTGGTTGACATACAGGAGATTCTCCCGTTGTTTCGGATTGGGCGACATGGCCACAGAAATGTAAATATCTGCTTTGCCATCATTATTAATATCCACCACTGAAACGCCCCGGCACCATTTATGGGCTCCACTAACCCTGGCTGTGCTGGTAATATCTTCAAATTTTAATTCCCCCCGGTTGAGGTATAATTTGTTAGCTACCATATTACCGGTGAAATAAATATCCTGCAAGCCATCATTATTAAAATCTCCTATCCCGACCCCGCCACCATTGTACACATTTACTTCTGTAAGCGGATTCATTGAATCCGTTTCGATGATGGTATTGGAAAACTCTACTCCTGTAGAAGAAGATGGAAGCAGTGTAAACAAATTCCTTTGCCTGCATCCCTGCAATACCAGCAGCAGAATGCAGACAGATATAACATAAATTTTTTTCATGAAAAGCATTAGCAGTACAAAATACAAAAGAGGCGGGAATACTATTCCCACCTCCGCAATTAAACTTATTTTGAATTAATTAGAATCCATTAATTAGAATCCGGGATTCTGTTTTAAAGTAGGCCCGGCATTCGTATTTGACTGGTCAATCTGACTTTGGGGGATTGCATATATTTCGTTCTTACCCTGGGTGAATATGGCACCTTTTAAAATGTCGTAAGTAAGACCCGGAAGGTAGAATTCCCATTTCTGTACTTCGGCCGGGATGTATGTGTTTAAGAGGCCCGACATATAACCTGGCTGTGCAAGATCATATCGTTGCAGATCAAAGAAACGATGCCCTTCCAAAGCTAGCTCGAGCCTGCGTTCAAAACGAACCGCTTCGCGGGCGTAATCTTTTCCTTTAGCTACAAAACCGTCAGCACCACCATATGGTTTTATATCGTAATTCGCAGCCGGTGTGGATGTAAATCCTAATGCCGGATTGGCATCATCGACATAGGTATGTAAGAATCCGGCGGTATTTCCAGCACGGGTGCGTATCCTGTTTACATACCCTTCAGCTTTCTGCAGGTCTCCTATTTCCACTTCTACTTCAGCCGCCCAGAGCAGCACGTCAGCGAAACGAATCAGGCAAAAATTGTTTCCACTGTAACGGGTACCGCCTCTAACTTCTCCATCTTTACCTTTGTTATCCGCAAACCATGGAACCCATTTTTTACCTCTGTAGGGCCCACCCATGAAATTGTATTTTTCTCTGTGCGGTCCATAATCATGAAAAGGCAGTTCCCTTCTTCCAATAGTCCAGTCGAGCCTGGGATCAACTGTTCCTGCATAAGGAATGAAAACAGGAGTAACAACAGGGTCCTGGCCCATATCATTAGTAACATCAACGTCATTGAAAGTTCCAAACATTGGATACCCATTTTCCGTCTTATATGCATTTACCAAATTAAAAGAGGGTTGATTGCCCCATCCACCAAGCGGCCCTGGATAATTGGACGTTTCCCCATCATTGCTATTTTTTCCATCGGAATTATCATTAACCGAAATCTGGGCAGAAAAAACAGACTCAGGGCCATTTTCGTATTGTGCCCTCCATAACTGAGAAAATTCGGGAAGCAAATCATATTTTGCTCCGGATGAGGTTACCCCATTACTGATCAAATCATCCAGAATTGGTTTGGCTTCCGCAAGTTTGCCCTGTTGCAAATATACCTTCACCAGGAAAGCTTTTGCAGCCCAGCTGGTTCCTCTTCCAAGGTCTGCCTGGGTGGCAGGAAGGTTCGTAATAGCGAATTGCAGATCAGCCTCAATTTTAGGCCATGCGGATATGGTATTAACTACTTTGTAGTTTGCATTACTAACAGAAATCGTTTCATCTACAAATGGAATATTGCGCCACATTTTTGCGGCGTCAAAATGATAGACTCCCCGCAAAAATCTTGATTCAGCAGTTAACTGAAGCGCTTCAGCCTCTGTTACAATTCCAGCAGGAACGATAGCCAGATTTCGTAAAACATCATTTGAGCGTTGAACAGCTGCGTACGTGAATTTCCACTTGCTATCAAGAACCGTATTGGTGGAGTTAGCAGTATGATTCTCAATCTCAGACCTGTATGTTTGTGAGGTATAGCCTCCCCCTTTATGACTGTCGTCTGCGGCTGCACTCCCTGCCCATGGGTTCCAGGCTGTTGTTTCTTTTGTATCAATGAACCAGTTATCCAGGCCTGTTCCATCAATCATGGAATAAGCGCCTACCAACAGTCCATTTATACCTGATTTCGTTTGCAGTGTAACTTCCGATAACTGGGCAACAGGTGGTTTGTCTAAAAAGCTTTTGCTACAGGAATAGATCACTATCGATGATAGTGTAAGTATTGCAAGTGTGGTCCAGGTTTTTTTTAATGATTTCATTGTATATAAATTAATTAAACAAGGTAAAGTTAAAAAGTTAAGTCAACTCCAAATACGAACCCTCTCTGCGGCACGTAGGCGCCTGCATCCAGTCCTCTTTGTACTGCTCCGGGAAGAACCACCTCAGGATCCAGTCCGGAGTATTTAGTGAGCGTGATCAGATTGGTCCCCTGAAGGAATAATCTCAGATTGCTAACACCAGCTCTCCTAAGATCGCCTGATTTGAAAGTATAGCCAACCTGTACCAGTCTTAACCTAGCAAATGATGCATCCTCCAGCCACTGCGAAGTAGCAATATTAGCACCCGTACTAAAGTTCGTAGCTGTTTCGTTCACTCTGATCCTTGTGTTGGTATTAGCAGGTGTCCATGCATCAAGTAGCATTCGACTTTTATTGCCTGCTACTCCAGGAGAACCAATATAATCGTACGTAGCATTGTTAACAGTCAGCCCCTGCACAGTATATATCTGGGCTGCGAAATCGAAATTCTTATAATTCAAACCCAGGTTAATTCCCAGAGTGAAAGAGGGGTCTGCATCACCCAGGTGCATACGGTCTTTGGTATTGATCGTGTCATTTCCATCTGTATCCAAATACCTGTAACGTCCCGGACCTGCATCAGCCTGAAAGGGAGACGCTTTGACCTGATTGGTATCATTGAATAAACCGATTACCTTGTACCCAAAAAAAGAACTGATAGGATAACCACTTTCCACACGATATTTATCCACATCATAATAACCGGGTTCAGGAAGGCTAATCACTTTATTTTTATAATGGGTTAAGTTTGCACCTATAGTGAATAACACATCTTTACTAATCTGTGTCCTGTAATTTACGTTAAGGTCGACACCCTTGTTCTGTATATCACCAACATTAATATTAGCAGGATTTCCTTCTCCGCCAGTTGCAGGCAAGGTAGGCGCCTGAAGCAGCCCATTTACTCTTTTAACATAGTATTCAGCAGAGAAATCAAGTTTATTCTTAAATAACACCGCATCTAAACCTATGTTGTATAGTTTATTCTCTTCCCAGGATGTACGTGTGTTTCCATATTGAGCCGGGAAAAACCCTGAAGAAAGCGTGCTTCCATCTCCATTCATATTATAGTACGAATATCGCCTGTCCTGCCGGTAAGTGCTATACTGGTTAGACTGCTGGATAGGTTCTTTATTTCCTAATATACCATAGCTGCCACGAATTTTCAGATCATTGATCCAGTAGACATTCTTCATAAAATTTTCCTGACTTAATCTCCAGCCAAGCGCTAAAGCAGGAAATGTACCATGCTTTTTTTCCGGTCCAAATCCTGAAAATGCATCATCTCTTATGGTAAATCCAAGCAGGTACCGGTCGTTATAGCTGTAGTCGATACGTCCGATTTTGGAATATAAAGAATTTGAATAAGCATTTGCTCTATTATTGTCATATATTCCGTTTCGAAGTGGCTGAACGACACCTGTATTAGGCGTTACATATTCGTATGACGGATCATAAAATGCGTCTGCTATCAATTCCATTCGACGACCCTCATTTTCTACAGTCTCTACGCCTGCAAGTACAGATAAATTATGTTTTCCCCAGGTATTTCTATAAGACAATGTACCTGTCCACTGAAGAAGTGATCCAAATCCTGAAGATTCCGTAAGCCTGTCGTCGGCATTACCATTTCTTCTCCAGTAAGGTTTCGGTTGGTAAAACTGATTGTAATTGTTAGCAACATTTCCACCTAAACTGGCCCGTGCTGTGAAATGCTTAAGGATATCAGCTTCTATAAAAGCATTGCCCACCACGTTCCAGTCCCGGTTACGATTATTTCCTACAAGAGAAGCATCAGCTACTGCATTTCCCCAATCGCCAAGTTCTCCTGCACCAGGTCCGGCAAAGTCACCTGCAAAATTTCCCTGAATATCCCTGATGGGAATAATAGGAATATTATTCATGGCTGTCTGAATAGGTCCAAAATTTCCATTCGCTGCAGCCTGTGGATTGTTCCGGAAATAAACATTGATATTTTCCCCGATCCGGATGTTCTTAGTTACCGCAAACTGAGTGTTGATACGGGCATTATATCTTTTTAAGTAGGTGTTGATTAGTGTACCCTGCTGATCAAGATAGCCCAGCGAAAACAGATAATTTGACCTATCTGTACCGCCACTGGCGGTAAGCGTATGGTTCATCATCAGCGCAGGGTTAAACAAGGCATCCCAAACATTTTCCGAGTTATTATTCTTATTAGTTTTCGAGATTATATAGCTGTTCTCCGGATTGCGTAGATCCAGCTTATACTTAGCGGGATCTACCAAAGGATCTCCGGCATTTGCCACCCCTCTGGGACCAGCTACACCCTGCCTGTACATAAAATCTCCCAGTTCTCCGTTAATATATAAGTTAGAAGCGGGATTAAGGTTCTTGTAAAAATTGGAATATTCCGAAGGAGACATGATATTTAGCTTACTGTTGGAAAAAGGAACCTGGTAATTATAATAAGAATTATAATTAATTTTTGTCTTCCCAGATTTTCCTCTTTTAGTAGTAATGACAATTACCCCATTTGATCCTCTTGATCCGTATATAGAAGCTGCCCCGGCATCTTTTAACACCTGAATAGAAGCAACATCATTTGCAGGCACGTCATTTATCTCTCCCTGAATACCATCGATCAATACTAATGGAGTACCACCATTAATTGACGCTATACCTCTAATAAAGATACTGCTTGGTGCACCCGGTGATCCACTATTAACGATATCCAAGCCAGATGCCTGACCCTGAAGCGCCTGTAATGCTGAACCAGATGGAATAGCCTGTAGTGCTTTTACGTCTACAATTGCCACAGACCCTACAATATCTTTTTTACGCTGGGATGTGTACCCGGTAACCACTACTTCATCCAGCCCTGAAGACTGACCTGCAGAAAGCTGTACGTTAACAGACGAGCGTCCGTCAACTTTCACTATCTGGTCACTGAAACCAATTGAATTAATCAATAAAGAAGCTCCAGGGGGTACTTGTAAGGTGAAATTACCTTCTGCATCAGTAACCGTACCAATGGAGGTACCACTAATCGTTACACTGGCTCCTGCCACTGGTTCATTGTCAGTGCCAATAACTCTCCCTTTTAACCCAGATGTCTGCGCATAAGCTGCGGTCTGACACAGGGTGATGAGAATCAATACAATCTGTAAGAATTTTTTTCTCATATGCAATTTTTATCGTTTAAGAAGCAGGTGAACATAATGTTGTTAGTTTGGTATGTTAATTAAAAAATTAAACTTAGAATAAATTTGTATAATGAAATGTTCTGCAATTATCAAGATTTGTAATTTTTTTAACCCATACTAAAGC
>JAYUXA010000280.1:0-5910 GCA_043753245.1 Chitinophagaceae bacterium | reverse complement strand
TGGTATATATCATTGCCATGCTGGTATGGTGGTTTATTGCGCTCGAAAAACAGAACCGCCAGATGACAAATTACAAGCTCAGTGAGCTGGTATTGGATGAAGCACAATTCGATAAAAAATTCAGTAAGATCACTAATGAAAGTGCCCGGAAAACGGCCCGAAATATCGGGGAAGGTGCTACGTTTCTGGCACTGATCCTAGTAGGTGCTGTTTTCACTTACCGTGCTGTACGCAGGCAGTTTACCTTACAATTGCAACAGGAAAATTTCATGATGGCCATTACACATGAGCTGAAGACTCCTATAGCGGTGGCAAAGCTGAACCTGGAAACGTTATTGAAACACCAGCTCGATGAGCCCCGGAAACAGAAATTGCTGGTGATGACCTTGCAGGAAACAGACCGGCTGAATGCGCTTGCGAGCAATATCCTCGTATCCGCCCAGCTCGAAGCAGGGAGATCGATGTCGAAAGAAGAACTGAATTTTTCTGACCTGGTAAAAACCTGCCTGCAGGAGTTTAAAAACCGTTTTCCGGACCGGGTATGGAATAGTAATATACAGGATGAAATGGAAATAGTGGGCGATGCGCTATTACTGGAGATCCTCGTAAACAATCTGATCGACAACGCAATTAAATATGCTCCTTCCAGGTCGGAAATTGGATGTGAGCTCACCAGCACGGGAGGTAAAATGATGCTGCGTATTTCTGATGAGGGTCCGGGTATCCTTCCGGAGGAGCGTAAAAAAATCTTTCAAAAATTTTACCGGCTGGGCAGCGAGCAAACCAGGTCTGCCAAGGGAACCGGCCTGGGCTTGTATCTTTGTAAAAAGATCGCAAAAGATCATCATGCCATCATTTATACGGAAGAGAATGGGAAGAAAGGTTCTGTATTTATAGTATTGTTTGAACGTTCCAAATAAAGAATATGGCGGCAGGAAAATATTCCGTTTTACTGGTGGAAGACGAAGAGAATCTTCATGAAGCGCTGAAGCTGAACCTGGAGCTGGAAGGATATGATATCACTTCCGCTTTCGATGGTAACGATGCACTGCGTAAGGTGGAACAGGAATATTTCGACCTGATCATCATGGATGTGATGTTGCCCGAGGTGGATGGCATCAGTGTTACGGAAAGCATCAGGCTGCAGAATAACGATGTTCCCATATTGATATTAAGCGCAAAAAATACAAGTGCCGACAGGGTTTTTGGATTGAAAAAAGGTGCGGATGACTACCTCACCAAACCTTTCAATCTGGAAGAATTATTGTTGCGTGTTCAGAAGCTTATCGAGAAGAATAAAAAGATGCAGGAGAAAGATTCTGTGGGAGAGACCTATATTTTCGGGAAGAATACCATAGATTTTAAAGCACAGGAAGTTATAACACGGAAAGGAGAGCGCATACAGATCAGCAAAAAAGAGGCGATGCTGCTGAAGCTGCTGATCGAAAATAAAAACGAAGTAGTAACCAGAGAAAAAATTCTTCAGGCAGTATGGGGTTATAATGTGTATCCCACCACAAGAACCATTGATAATTTTATTCTGAATTTTAGAAAATACTTTGAAGAAGATAGCCGCAATCCAAAATTCTTTCACTCTGTAAGAAGTGTAGGATATAAATACACCGAGTAATTATTTTTTGGATTTTACCAGCAGGTAAATGATCCATCCTGCAATACCCAGCGCAATCACCCCGAAATAATAATACTGTATTGGTATCTGGCGTGGATGACGGATGATCTTTTCCAGGTTAATTTTTCGTTTGTCTTTTTTTACGGTATAATGGATTGATCCTGTTACCGCCTTTTTGTATTTCGCATCTCCCGGATCAAAGTAGGTAAAGGATACCGGTGGAATAATAAAATCTCCGGTTGCCCTCGTCTCCAGAGCATATTCAAATATCTTCTCTCCGGAAAGTGGAAAAACATATTTATTAAGCACTTCCGTTACCTGCGCCCTAGAAGCTCCAGTACCTTCCGGCCAGCTAATGTCCGGGTCCGTGATTAAGGGAAAGTTTCCTGTGCCTCCAATGATCAGCTTCACGCTTACAGGATCATATTGATAAGGCAGCTGGTTGGCCATCTTCAGAACGATATAAAAATTACCTACGGCCCCGGAAAAAGAATCGGGTTGGTTTTTTTCAGGCAATGGTTTTACAGTAATAGTGATGGCGGGCGTTTCCAGCGAGATATTTTTGGTCGTTTTTGGATTTCTAAAGAGTATATCACTTTCAACAACAGCAGGCTCCAGTGAGAAACTACCGGCCTGCAACGGAAACAGTTGAACTTTACGGATCAGATGCATATTGTAGGCTATTTTATTGACCGTCTCTACGTCCGGTTCGCTATTATAGGCATCTACCATTTCCATTACACTGAATCCGGTAAGAGCCGGACGTTTGACTACTCTTGAACTTGCATTAAGCCTGGAGTAAGCTTTAAATGTAGCCATGATCACCTCACCGACATAACAGTCTGTTTTACTTACTTCAGCTTTAAGAAAAAAATTCTTTTTTATTTTCTCATCGATGTCTTCTCCCTTTAGAATGTCAGACTGGTCTTCTACAGCATTTCGGAGATCCAACAACCGGTTAAAGGAGGATTGGGCCTGCACAATGACAGCACAGTAGAAAGCGATGATGCATAAATAATACTTCATAGGTCACCTAGTTGCGGTCTGATTACTATTTCTTCCACACAGGCCTGCGCTGAAAGTGTAGCCGCGGTAAAGATCATTTCAGCAATATCATCAGCCTTCATAATTCGCCCCGGCTCCACACCGCTACCGGCCCAGGACGCCGTGTATACCGCACCGGGAAATACAGAAGTGACTTTTATCCCTTCCTTCATCAACTCATCCCTGAGATTGGCAGACAGGCCAGCCATGGCATATTTAGTGATGCTGTACGATCCGCCGTATTTATATGCTTTAAGAGAAGCAATGGAGCAGATATTAAAAATATGTCCGCTTTTTCTTTTTATCATCGCAGGCAGGAGCTTCCTGCTCAGATAATAGGCACTGTATACATTTGTTTTCATCAACTGTTCAAGCGCACCGTCTTGTTCTTCATGTATGGAACCCTGTGTAAAGGTTCCTGCATTATTAATTACTATATCAGGAGAAGCTGTTTTGCTTAACACCCATTCCGCAAAACCGGCAACTTCTTTTTCTTCGGCAACATCGCATGTTTTAAAATTTACCGTGATACCTGGAAATTTATGCTGAAGTGTTTCAGAGAGTTCTTTCAGAGATTCTTCCTGACGGGAACACAAAAAAAGATCATACCCCTGTGCCGCAAATTTTTCAGCGATCGCTTTGCCTATTCCCTTCGACGCTCCTGTGATAATGATGTTCATAATGTTTCCGAATATAAGATATTTATAGCTACTGTTTTGCTGACCGGTAAATCGTTAACCATAAGTCTGGCTATTCTTTATCCCTGCTTTTTTTCACTGAACAGCGTTATTTTTGCTGTATGATATACAGGCACCTGTTTTTCGATCTGGACCATACCCTGTGGGACTTTAACGCCAATGCAAAACTCACGCTTACCCACTTGTACCATGAGCTGGAACTAAAAAAATATGGCGTTGATGATGTTGATTTATTTTATCAGTCCTACCTTATTCATAATGAAAAATTATGGGCCAGATTCAGAAACGGGTATATTAAAGCCGGAGAGCTTCAATGGAAAAGAATGTGGCATACCCTGCTTGAATTTAAGATCGGCGATGAAAAGCTGGCTAAAATAATGGGCCTTAAATTTTTTGAACAACTTCCACAGCGAACGCTTCTTTTTCCTGATACCCTTTCTACATTAATGTATCTGAAAGACAAGGGGTATCATCTGCACCTGATCACGAACGGATTTGAAGAAACACAGCAGCAAAAATTAAAGAATTCAGGTATGGCTGTTTTTTTCACGGAAGTCATTACTTCCGAGGGAAGCAACAGCATGAAACCTAAAAAAGAAATATTTGATTACGCACTGAAAAAAGCGAATGCGTTGCAGAAAAATTCCATTATGATCGGTGATAGCCCGGAATTGGATATTCAGGGTGCTATTAATGCCGGAATAGATCAGGTGTATATGGATCACCTTATTAAAGAATGCACCCTCAACCCTACCTATACCGTGCATTCGCTAAAAGAATTACAATTAATATTTTAAGAAAGATGCGTGCCAGGCGATTTTTATAGTACGATTAGCATGATCCGTGCACGATTTCTATGGATCAGAACCGCGCCAGCACGGTAACTCCACCCTGCACCACCTGGTTTATCTGTACATTTGCTTTTGTGCCCGGAGGAAGCAGCACATCCACCCTGCTGCCAAATTTAATGAATCCCATTTCTGCTGCCTGTTCCACACGCTGGCCAACTTTGAGATAGTTGATAATCCTGCGCGCAACGGCACCGGCAATCTGCTTGACCAGTACTTCTGCATACTGGTTTTTTATCACCACACTATGACGCTCGTTTTCAGTAGATGATTTTGGATGCCAGGCCACCAGGTACTTGCCTTTGTGATACTGATTATACACCACTTCCCCGCTTATCGGGTTCCTGTTCTGGTGCACGTTAAGTGGGCTCATGAATATGGATATCTGCAGTCGTTTTTCTTTAAAATATTCTTCATCGAACGCCTCTTCAATAACCACCACTTTACCATCGGCAGGACAAATAACTGCATTTTCTTCCAGCGTCAGGAGCCTGCGGGGTATCCGGAAAAAGGAAATAATAAACAGCCACAATACCATGGTTACCAGAAAAATAAACCAGCTCAGCCAGGGAAAACTAAAACTTAAAAAGGTAAAGGATAACAGGTTGATGGCGCCAAATAAAATAGCGGTGATCACGATCGTTTTAATTCCTTCTCTGTGAATGGTCATGAAATCTTGTCTTAAGGTGGTCAAAAATAGGGAAACGTTTTTAACCGGATGGTTGAATTAATTCTTTAAAAAAAGGGTAACATATACCCACACAAAAGGAGTGGCGATCAGCAGCGAATCGAACCGGTCCAGGAAACCGCCATGACCAGGAAGTATCGACCCACTGTCTTTTATACCTGCAAGGCGCTTTAGTTTACTTTCCAGCAGGTCACCGAATGTTCCTGCTATGGCAGCGATAAGGGATATCATGATAAAATGAATCAGCTTTAAATCCTGCAGGATCATACTATACCTGCTTAATAAACTGACCAGGGCCACACAAAGTACAATGCCGCCGATGGTGCCTTCCCATGTTTTTTTGGGGGAGATGGAAGACAGTGGTGTTCGCCCGATCAGCGATCCCGCAATATAGGCCATGGTATCATTGATCCACATACAGGCAATAATGATCAAAGGCAGTATAGGAGTGGATCTGAAGGAGACGGAGGGAAACAGCAGCATATCTGTCAGTAACCCCAGGCTAAGAGATATATAAAGGATGCCTGCGAATGAATATCCAATGTTCTTCAACGAAATATTACTGGTAAATAATAATTCGGTAACAGGCAGCATAAATGCAAAAAGAAGCACCATCCACCATCCTATGGAATGCAGAAAAAAGTCGCCAAAATGAAAATCATTATTGGTGAAATAAAGCATGATAAACCAGCCAGTGACCATTATTCCATACCTGTGAAAAACTGAAATTTCTTTATATCCGCTGTCAATAAGCCCCACGATGCGCTGGTACTCTATCCAGCATCCGAAATGAATAATGCTGAAGAGAATAAAAAACGTCCAGTGATTTATCAGTAATCCCGCAAGCATTACTGCTACAAATAAAAGAGCAGTTAGTGCACGGGTTCGAAAAGTTGCTTTATTTAGCGCCATTAAAATAAGTTAAACCAGAAATTCATTGTTGCCGTTCATCTCCTGCGGAGTGTATACTTTTTCATAAGTAATGGTGGAGAAAGACCGGTA
>JAYUXA010000279.1:0-12370 GCA_043753245.1 Chitinophagaceae bacterium | reverse complement strand
GGTAATTTTCCCGATATCAGAAATTCAGTGGAAGGACAATCCATAGCGGATTCAGTGACAGGACTGCAGTTAAATTGATTGATCCTGGCAGCGTGCTGCACGGAAAGGAGAGTAGTTCCATTTTCGGCTACACAAATTCCACGGATATAAGTATTCAAAACCTCAAAATCATTCAGGTCTCGCACCAGTATAAAATCTGCCTCGTCACCCGGCTGCAACAATCCCACGTTTAACCCATAGTGTTGAACAGGGTTGACACAGGCCGCTCTCAGTATTTTAAAAATATTGATTTTTTTGGCTGCAGCACGCCGGCACAACTGATTAATATGTCCCTTTACCAGGCTGTCCGGATGTTTGTCGTCGCTGCAAAACATGATTTCATAAGAATGCTCCTCCAGCAAACCGACCAGGGCTTCAAAATTTTTTGCCGCACTGCCCTCGCGGATTAATATTTTCATTCCCAGTCCTAATTTTTCAAGGGCTTGAATGGCGGTGAAACATTCGTGATCTGTTGAAATTCCGGCTGTACGGTAAGTAATCAAATCACTACCGCTTAAACCAGGCGCATGGCCATCTACCGGTTTACCAGCACGATGTGCTGCGTTTATTTTTTGCATCACTTCTTTATCACCGGAAATAACCCCCGGGAAATTCATCATCTCGCTCAGGTATTTTATATCGGGATGGTTTATTAATTTTTCAATATCATTAGCAGTAATGACCTCGCCGGCTGTTTCAAATAAGGTTGCCGGTACGCAGCTGGGTGCACCGAAGAAAAATTTAAAATGGACTGATTTTCCATTCTCCATCATGTATTCAACACCTTTTATTCCGCAGACGTTTGCAATTTCATGGGGATCACTTACCGTAGCTACAGTGCCGTGCACTACGGCCAATCTTGCAAATTCTGAAGGGATAAGCATGGAGCTTTCAATGTGCACGTGGGCATCAATAAATCCTGGTAGAATATAAGGAAGCGCCGGATCCGGATGATCATTTAAAACGGTAAGCCGATCGATGTATCCATTAGAAAAATGAACTATGCCCGCGAAGATGGCTTCACGGGTGATGTCCACGATATTTCCCTGTATGGTCATTCGGTATCCATGCCGGGTCTGCGCTCCCGGGTGCGTTGTACGGATTGTTCATATCTCCATTCATCAATAATTCTGGGATCTCCGCTCATCAGTTCATCGGGTACCTTCCAGCTCCGGAAAAGGGAAGGGCGCGTGTATACCGGGGGTGCCAGCAGCTCATCCTGGAAAGAATCAAAAAGGGCAGAAGTTTCATCGCTGAGCACACCAGGAAGAAGCCTTCCTATAGAGTCTACCAGAACGGCTGCAGGCAGCTCTCCGCCACTCAATACGTAATCCCCCACAGATATCTCCCTGGTTACAAAATGGAGCCTGATGCGCTCATCGATCCCTTTATAGTGGCCACAGATGATAAGCAAATTCTTTTTTAAGGAAAGGGTATTGGACATTTTTTGATGGAGCCGCTCCCCATCAGGAGTCATAAAAATGACTTCATCGTATGTTGTCTTTTCAGAAAGTTTTTCGATGGCCAGTGCAAGCGGTTCAGGCATCATAACCATACCTGCCCCACCGCCAAATTGATAGTCATCTACCTGGCCATGTTTATAAGGGGTAAAGTCGCGCAGATTGTGCAGATTAATGGTGAGCAGGTTTTTCTCTCTGGCTCTTTTCAGAATAGAATGATTAAACGGACCTTCAAGTAGTTCGGGCAACACCGTGATGATGTCAATTTGCATGAGGTAAATTTACGGAATGCAGCCGAACAACCCAGTTCAATGGTTATGGCCTTAACTTAGAATCAGCAGAGCGGCAAATTTTGAATTCAGCCGGATGATTTTTAAGATTATTCTGTGTTCGGGCAGGGGGAGATGGTTTGTGAGAGGGCCTTAACAGCTGATGTACCCCCTGTGGCAGAAGTAATCCGACCCAGGTTTTGGCGATAATGTATTTGGTTTTCTGTATTACGGTAGATTTCATAACATAATGGATGGTATGGATGGATCTGAAAGTATTAAAAAAAACGCGTCTAAGCAAAGGGATTGCCTGTAAATAACCGGTAATTTATATAAATAGGGGTAATTGACTATTGATCAGATATCCGAATCCGTAAAATCCTTCAGGTCTCTGCTGTCTTTTTTTGTCGGGCGGCCAATTTTACTATTGCGTTTACCCGTAAAGAATGCAGCCGGCTGAAAATGCAATCGTTCTTCCTCATCGGGCGGGGTAAGGTCCTCGTAATTTTTAATGGCTTCCGTATACTGAACGCGTTTATCCATAAGGGAAGTGATTTTTATCACCCATCGTTTCAGGTCTGTCCTCACCTCGTACACTTCACCTTCCTGAATGTGTTTGGAAGCTTTTACGGAAGCTCCTCCAAGTTTTACTTTCCCCTGGTCACAGGCTGCCGATGCCAGTGACCTGGTTTTATAAAGCCGGATAGCCCACAGGTATTTATCGATCCGCACAGTGCTCATAGAAAATGATTTGTATCCGGCTCTATTCCGCGAAAAATTTATGGAAGTAAGGAATGGTTTCTATGCCCTTATAATAGTTTTCTATATTAAACTTTTCATTGGGGGAGTGAAGATTATCGCTGTCTAGGCCAAACCCCATAAATACAATTTTCACCCCCAGTTCCTGCTCGAATAACGCACAAATGGGAATGCTTCCCCCTCCCCGAACGGGAACAGGATCTTTTCCAAAAGTAGTTTTAATTGCTTTTGCGGCCGCCCTGTACGCCGGCGAATCGATGGGTGTCATATAGGGTTCTCCTCCATGGTGCTCCTGAATAGTAACGGTCACGCCGGATGGTGCTATTTTTTCAAAATAGGCGATAAGTTTTTTGGTAATCTTTTCAGAGGATTGATTGGGAACGAGCCGGGCGGAAATTTTTGCATGCGCCCTGGAGGGGAGCACTGTTTTTGAACCCTCGCCTGTATATCCACCCCATATTCCGTTCAGCTCCAGGGTGGGCCGGATACCTGTTCTTTCATTCACGCTATACCCTTTTTCACCCCAGACTTTATTGATGCCAAGATCTTTCCTGTAGGCATCTTTATCAAAAGGAGCCTGTGCCAGCATTTCCCTTTCCTTGTCGGAAGCGTCCACTACATCATCATAGAATCCCGGGATGGTTATATGATTATTTTCATCGTGGCAGGAAGCGATCATTTTTGCAAGAATAGTAATGGGATTAGCCACGGCTCCGCCATACACCCCGCTGTGAAGATCCCGGTTCGGCCCGGTCACTTCCAATTCGATATAACTAAGTCCGCGAACGCCGATATCTATAGAAGGATTATCCAAACTGATCATGGCGGTGTCGCTGATCAGTATAACATCGGCTTTAAGCAATTCCTTATTCTTTTTTACAAATATCCCCAGGTTAGCAGATCCGATCTCTTCTTCACCTTCTATGATAAATTTAATATTTGCAGGCAATGAGTTGGTACGCACCATGGTTTCCAATGCTTTAACGTGCATGTATACCTGCCCTTTGTCGTCGCAGGCGCCACGCGCAAATATTTTACCTTCTTTAATTACGGGTTCAAAAGGTCCGCTATGCCAAAGCTCAAGCGGATCAGCAGGTTGCACATCATAATGTCCGTATACCAATACCGTTGGTTTGGCAGGGTCCGTCATTTTTTCTGCATATACAATGGGGTGCCCTTCAGTAGCAAATAGTTCTGCTTTTTCAGCACCTGCTTCGATCAGACGAAGCTTCATCAATTCCGCGCAGCGCAGCATATCCTCTTTGTTTTCGCTTCGAGCGCTGACAGACGGAATCCGGAGAAGCTCCAGTAATTCATTTAAAAAGCGTTCTTTATGTACCTCCAGGTATTCTTTCCAGATAGTCATCAGATAATTTATTTTCAGATTTAATTATAATGCGTGTTTAGCATCGGACAATAAGTTCTTCATGTTCCAGTCTATTCTTTTTTCCAGCGGTTTCTGTCGAACAGGACAATCGTCTTTTATACAGATATTGCATTGGAAATAAAGACAGGCATCCGAATGAACGAACAATTCAATCGTATTTCCAAAATCAGATTTAACTAAAATCGCGAGTTTTTCAATTTCTTTATGCGCTTCATGGACATTCAAATACCAGGGAACGGTCAGGTGGCAATCCATGTGCAACTGGCCGCCGTATTTTATAACCCGCAGATTGTGCAGGTCCACCCAATTTTGCTGCCTGTTTTTTTCCAGCGATTCGACCATTGATTTCAGCAGGCCCAGATCGGCTTCGTCCATTATTCCAGCTATGGACTTCCTTAAAATTCGATAACCGGTGATCATGATAAATACAGTAAAACCCAGGGCCACCACACTATCCAGCCATCGGATCCGGGTAAAATAAATCAGAATCAATCCCCCGATGATGAAGACTGTAGAATACGTATCTGAAAGCAGGTGTTTGCCGCTGGCAATGAGCGCAAGCGAATTGTTTTTCCTGCCTTTGCGAATGCTGAACGATCCAACAATATAATTTATGACTGCAGTCAGCGCGATGAGTGCCATTCCATAATCCAGCTTATGGATCGGATGGGGGTGGATAAGGCTCACCACTGATTGATACAGAATAATAATACCGGCAATTATAATAAGACTGCCTTCAACGCCAGCAGATAAAAATTCTGCTTTCCCGTGACCGTAAGGATGATTCTGGTCTTTAGGCTGTGCGGCAATGTAGAGACTGAATAGACCTATAAAGCCTGCTGCTACATTAGCAGTACTTTCCAGCGCGTCTGTCAGAACCGATACAGAACGTGTTAAAAAGTAAGCAAGTATTTTTATTGCAAACAGCAAAACAGCTACTGCAACAACAATCTTTTGTATGAGCAGATTTTCTTTCCTGGGGTCCAAAGCTTATAAATTTTTCTCAAATCGCTGTTGTACGAAATCCCAGTTTACCACACTCCACCAGGCGTCAATATAATCAGGACGTTTATTCTGATACTTCAAATAATAAGCATGCTCCCATACATCGAGGCCCAGTAGCGGATATCCTTTTACTTCACTGATATCCATTAACGGGTTGTCCTGATTAGGAGTGGAGCCGATGATTAATTTTTTATCCGCGCCTGATAACAGCCAGGCCCAACCGCTTCCAAACCTGGTTTTACCTGCCTCTGCAAACTTTGTTTTGAATGTTTCAAAAGAGCCGAACTCTTTTTCTATTGCAACAAGCAATTTGCCTGAAGGTTTTCCTTCTCCATTTTTCTTCATAAGTTTCCAGAACAACTCATGGTTGTAGTGCCCACCTCCGTTGTTTCGCATTTTTGCAGAATATTTCGACACATTTTTCAGTACATCTTCCAGGGGTTTGGAGGTGTCAATTTTTTCTGCGTCTGCTGCTTCCTTCAAATTTTTAGCATAAGCAGCAGCATGTTTTGTATAGTGGATCTCCATTGTTTTGGCATCTATCGATGGCTCCAGTGCATCAAAGGAATAAGGAAGCGGATCTTGTCCAAAACCAGTGCTGTACGAGAATAGAAAATCAGTGGTAACCGGGTGAGCAGCAAGATAAGAAGGCAGTGCGGTAAGAGAGGTCAGAGCCAGCCCCGCTTTTGCGGTGTTAGCCAAAAATTTTCTTCTCGAATTTTTTTCGTTTCCCATAAAAAAATTTTGTAATTGTAGATTAAATTTAGCCAATCTTTTGTGTTCATCTAAAAGATAAATGGGGTCCAATTATGGTGCCGCTTCTGTCTTTCGGAAAAGGGCACGGACTTTTCTGAATATCCGGAAGTAAAACTCTTTATTAAGCAGCTGGGAATCATGCATGGCTTTATAGGTAAGGAAAAGGCCTATGGGCACCAGTATAAATGTAGCCATCCATATTCCGGTTACCGGCTTTAAGATATCCTGCTGAACGAATTTTTTTCCAAAATTATTAAGCAGGAAAAACAGCACGAAAAAAAACACCGCAAAAACAACAGGGGTACCTATGCCTCCCTTTCTTACGATAGATCCAAGAGGGGCGCCGATCATAAACAATACCAGTACCGCAATTGCCATGGTAAATTTGCTGTGCCATTCGATCAGCTGAAGCCGCATCTCTTTTCTTTGTTTATCAAAATCCGAGGAGGATATCTGAAGGGAGTTTTTTATCGAAGAAGCATAACTAATGGCCTGTTCTTCGATGGATGCTTTCATGGAGTCGGGAATAATCTGATTGAAATTAGTTACAGTCATTTTTTTAACAGGAAGTTTGGCCCATCCGCTATCGATGTATTTATTAAAATTCAAATAAGGCTGCAGTTCGGACTGGATTTTTCTACTGAAGTTATTGTTTGATCTTTCAAGAGAATCAATGCCCATATCGAGTTGCCGGACACTCAGCATTTCATAGCGGTCTTTATAGGTACTATCACCAGTGAGGCTGAGCTGAAGCGAACTGATATCGAGAATTTTCTGATATTCTTTAAATCCCAGACGTATGTATTCTGTTTTGGAATTAGACCGGTCACCTCGCTCTTCATAACGCCATCCGTCTTTGAGCGTAAAAATAAGAAACGACTGATCGGGTGTTACTTTCATGATCCCTTTATTGGCAACGATAATATTATCCTGCATACCCCTGCTGGTTTCATAAATGATCACATTAGTAAGTGTAGAATCATCTTTTTCTTTTTTACCTACTTTAATGGCATATCCTGGTATAGAAGTATAAAAAACACCTTCTTTAAGATCAAAGGCAGGCTTTTTATTAACGATATCAGTGTGCAGGCTGCGCATTTTCAGGTTTGCAATCGGAATTAGATTATTGTTAAAAAGAAAGGCGAGTCCTGAAAGAAATACGGATACAATAAATAGAGGACGCATGAAGCGCAACAGTCCTATCCCGGCTGATTTGATGGCTACCAGTTCGAATGTTTCTCCGAGGTTGCCGAAGGTCATGATCGATGAAAGCAGTACGGCCAATGGAAGCGCCAGCTGCACCAGGGTAGCGCTGAGGTAAAAAATAAGCTTAAGAAATACGATACCATCAATTCCTTTACCCACGAAATCATCTATCCATAGCCAGAAAAACTGGAGCATAAGAACAAACAGCGTAATGAAAAACGTAGCAATGAAGGGGCCTACGAATGACTTTACTATAAGTATGTCTAATTTTTTAATCACCGCAACGATGGTTAATTACAGGTACCGGATGTTTCCTGAAGCAGTTAGTTTCCGAGGCGATGAAAAAGATCCTTGACCTGGTAGTCCCAGAGTTGGCTCTGATCTTTTACTTCACTTTTTTCCGCAAAGTCTTTAATTATTAAAATGGTCAGGTTGGTCACTTCTGACTTTTCTATTTTAAATTCAAAATATTCTTCTTTAGGCAGGTGCATCCAGTGAAAACGGATAAATTTTTCCGGGTCACTGTCGAGGACTTCAGCTTTATCTGTTGTCCCATTCCAGGAAAAACTAAATACATTGTCCCTTTCGTCCACTTTGTCTGCAAACCATTCCTGCAAACCTGCGGGCGTGCTTAAAAAGTCATACAATATAGATGGCGAACATCTAACCGGAAATTCTAGTGTAAATAATTGTTTCTTGCTCATCAACTTAGCAAATTGATCTTTTTTGGGTTTGTGATTGTGCAATGATATAGAAATTACCCAATCCGCGGGTAAGATAAATAATTATAACATAACAAAATGGCTGTTTCTGCGTTTTTTAACAGGCCGAGTCAAAAAAACTCAAAAATCCAAATCCACATACCTATGAGCATGCGCCAACTCAAGATCACGAAATCTATCACCAATCGTGAATCACAGAGCCTTGAGAAATATCTTCAGGAAATAGGCAAGGTTGAGTTGATCAGTCCGGAAGAAGAGGCGAATCTGGCCAGATTGATCCGGCAGGGTGACCAGCCCGCTCTGGATAAACTTACCAAAGCCAACCTCCGGTTTGTTGTTTCTGTGGCCAAACAGTACCAGAACCAGGGATTGTCACTTCCGGATCTTATCAATGAGGGCAATCTTGGTCTTATTAAAGCCGCTCAGCGTTTTGATGAAACCCGTGGGTTCAAATTTATTTCTTATGCGGTATGGTGGATCAGGCAAAGCATATTACAATCTCTGGCCGAACAATCCCGTATTGTACGGTTGCCACTAAATAAAGTGGGGCTGACCAATAAAATCCAGAAGGCATTTTCCCAGCTGGAGCAGGAATTTGAGCGGGAGCCCTCACCGGAGGAACTGGCAGACCTGCTCGATCTGGAAACAGAAGAAGTTTCAGCCACACTCGGAATAGGTGGCCGGCATATCAGCATGGATAGTCCCCTGTCGGAAGGGGAGGACAATACCCTGGTTGATGTGATGGAAAACACTAATGCAGACCGTGCGGAAACCAACCTGGAGCATGTTCAATCCCTTAAAGAAGAAATAGACCGTTCCTTTCAGGTGCTGACCTTGCGGCAGAAAGAAGTAATTTGTTATTTCTTCGGTATCGGTCAGGATCATCCCATGAGCCTGGAAGATATAGGCGATAAATTCAACCTGACACGCGAGCGCGTGCGGCAGATCAAGGACAAGGCTATTACCAAGCTGAGAACCAATTCCAGAACAGTTGAACTAAAAGGGTATCTAGGAAAATAAAATAAGACTATCGGTTTAATTATACGCTAATTAGTATTTACGCAAAGGCACTGAGTTTAAAAGCCGCAACGTTTACCGTTGCGCCTTCTTTTCCTGGTGCCTTTGTGTGGAAACCTGCGGAACTTAAAAATTTCCTTTTATTTTTGCTTCATGTTTGAAAATCTTACCGAGCGGCTGGACTCCGCATTTAAGCAGATAAAAGGAGAAGGAAGGATCACCGAATTAAACATTGCCGCAACGGTAAAAGAGATCCGGCGTGCCCTGGTGGATGCGGATGTGAACTACAAGATCGCTAAAGAGTTTACCGACACGGTGAGAGACAAAGCACTCGGTCAGAAAGTTCTTACTGCGGTCAGCCCGGGTCAGCTGATCGTTAAAATCGTTAAGGACGAGCTGGCAGAGCTGATGGGTGGCGCTGAGAGTATTTTTCTAACAAAGGGCAATCCTGCCGTGGTGCTTATTACAGGCCTTCAGGGAAGTGGTAAAACCACCTTCAGTGGCAAGCTGGCCAACTATTTAAAAACAAAAAAAGGATTGTCTCCCTTGCTGGTAGCTGCAGATATATACCGTCCTGCCGCGATAGAACAGCTGCGCATACTGGGTGAGCAAATAAATGTGGAGGTATACAGCGAACCGGATAATAAAGACGCTGTGTCCATCGCTACCAACGCTATCCGGGAAGCAAAAAGCAAAAATAAGAACATCGTTATCATAGATACCGCCGGCCGCCTGGCGATTGATGAAGCAATGATGACGGAAGTAGCAGATATCCGGTCGGCAGTACATCCACAGGAGATTCTGTTTGTCGTGGATTCCATGACGGGGCAGGATGCTGTCAATACCGCCAAAGCCTTCAACGACCGGCTGGATTTTACAGGGGTAGTGCTCACCAAGCTGGACGGCGACACCCGGGGTGGAGCAGCACTTTCGATTAAATACATTGTTCAGAAGCCTATTAAATTCGTCAGCAGCGGAGAAAAAATGGATACGCTGGATGTTTTTTATCCCGAGCGTATGGCGCAGCGTATCCTGGGAATGGGAGATATTACCTCGCTGGTAGAGAAAGCACAGGCGCAGTTTGATGAAGTGGAGGCTAAAAAGCTGGAAAAAAGGATCCGTAAAAATCAGTTTGATTTCGAAGATTTCAAGCAGCAGTTGGAACAGATAAAAAAAATGGGTAACATTAAAGACCTTCTGGGGATGATACCCGGAGTAGGCAAGGCTGTGAAAGATGTGGATATCAATGACGACTCCTTTAAGGGAATAGAGGCCATCATCAATTCTATGACTGTCGTGGAAAGGCGAAATCCGGAACTGATCGATGTAAGCAGAAAAAACAGGATAGCGAGGGGCAGTGGCAAGGATATCGGAGAGATAAATGCATTTATGAAACAGTTCGAGCAGATGAAAGATATGATGAAGAAAATGAGCAATATGCCGATGGGTAAAATGATGGGAAGAAGATAATCGTATTTAATTTAGATATAATTTTGAAAAAATACATTGGATTGTTACATTTGCAGTCCTGAAAAGGATAGAAAACCGTATTCATTCACGCATTTAAATTTCTATTTAAAATGCCAGTTAAAATCAGATTACAAAGACACGGGTCGAAAAAAAGACCATTTTACTTTATCGTAGTTGCCGATGCCCGTGCACCAAGAGATGGTAAATTCATCCAGAAAATCGGCACCTACAATCCTCTTACTGTCCCTGCCTCCGTACAATTGGACCGCCAGCGCGCCCTGGATTGGCTGCACAAAGGTGCTCAGCCTACGGATACCGTTCGCAGAATTTTATCGTTCAAAGGTGTTCTTTACCTTAAGCACCTGTTACGTGGTGTAAAGCTCGGCCTGTTTGATGATGCTGCTGCAATGGAAAAATTTCAAAAATGGCACTCCGAACATGAAGTGACCATCAAAACACGCCAGGATGCGAATGTGGTAGATCGTAAAGCACGTCGCGCCGGAGCTCCTGCCCCTGTCAAAAAACCTGCAGATCAGGAAGAAATCCAGCCCTAAGCTGTACCTGATTCATCTTATACAATCCCGGTAGAATTTATTTGCCGGGATTTTTTTATTCCATACGGTACGGAATACCCGCTTTTTCTTTGAATGCAACAATTGGTAAACAGCCAACGGAACGTATATGACAAATTACTGCTCAATAGGAAAATTTGCCGCCACCTTTGGACTCGGAGGGGAGCTGGTGCTTACTCATCATCTTGGGAAAAAAACATCATTAAAAGGGCTCGAAACGTTATTCATTGAAAAACAAAATGATGAATTTTTGCCCTACTTCATCGAGAGCACCCGTATTAAAACCAATGAAGAAATTTTTATCAAGCTGGAAGGTCTCGATACCAAAGAAGCAGCCCGCATGCTGGTTCGTAAACAGGTTTGGCTGACAGAAGAAGAATTTCATAAATATACCGCCAAATCCTCTGCCATCTCCCTGCTGGGTTACCACATCATCAGCGACAATACCGATCTTGGAGAGATCCTGGAAGTAATCGAACAGCCGCACCAGCTGCTTTGCCGCATCTCACTCGATGGTAAGGAGGCCCTGATACCCGTACACCAGGAAACGCTGCAAAAAATTGATAAAAAAAACCGGAAGGTAATGCTGGAGCTCCCCGAAGGACTGCTCGACATTTTCCGATAAGTTAATGAAGGTAAAAAATAATCAGTCTACTAGTTTAATAGATTATATTTACATTCGTTTTGTAATCTTTTTTTAACTGTAAAAACTTTTTTATGAGTTTACGTTTAGGGGATATAGCTCCCAATTTCCAGGCTAAAACAACGGCCGGTGACATCGATTTCTATGAATACCTTGGTGATGGATGGGGTGTATTATTTTCCCATCCTGCAGATTATACACCCGTTTGTACCACAGAATTAGGTAAAACGGCATTGTTACAAAATGAATTTGCTCAGCGCAACGTAAAAGCATTAGCAGTGAGCATAGACCCATTAGAGAAACATTTTGGATGGGTTAAAGACATTAATGAAACACAGAACGTAACTGTTGAGTTTCCATTAATTGCAGATGATGATAGAAAGGTGGCAAACCTGTATGGCATGATCCATCCCAATGCATCTGAAACTGCCACTGTTCGTTCGCTTTTTATTATCAGTCCTGATAAAAAAGTTAAACTGATGATCACGTATCCTGCTTCTACAGGAAGAAATTTTCATGAAGTATTACGCGTAATTGATTCATTACAGCTTACTGCAAAATACAGCGTTGCTACACCGGCAGACTGGAAAGCAGGAGAGGATGTCATCGTTGTTCCGGCCGTGTCTACAGAAGATGCTATTAAGAAATTTCCTAAAGGTGTTAAGGTAATTAAGCCGTATCTGAGATATACACCACAGCCTAATATCGATTAACGAATTTCGATACTTTATTTTATGTGGGTCGTTTCTGACCCACATTTTTTTTGCCTGCAAATTTCCGAAGCTGCTGCAATAACGCCCTCATATCTTTTGGCATCTCTGCCTGAAGATCAAAAAGATTACCGTATATATCCTTAAATTTTAAGCGCTGTGCATGCAGTCCCAATCGTTCGAGAATTGGCTTTTCTACCAATTCAGATTTGGCCAGATTATAATTACGTTTTAAAGCGGATAATAATACAGGCCCGCCGTCTCCATAAAGATCATCACATACCAACGGATGCCCCACATGCTGCATGTGCAGGCGAATCTGATGGGTACGGCCGGTATGTATCCTGAATTCGAG
>JAYUXA010000278.1:0-2744 GCA_043753245.1 Chitinophagaceae bacterium | reverse complement strand
TCCTTCGAAATGGTTGGAGTACTGAATAATATTGGCATTCATACAGTGTACCAATGGACAGATGAAGCCCCCAAAAAAGGAAAAAGCTTTTACAGGATACGCTATTCTTTTAAAGACGGACGGCCTCTTTATTCCAAAACCGTTTCTGTTGTTATTGATGGATATAGTTCATTTAAATTTTACCCGAATCCGGTTGACCACCTGTTAATTATTCGTTCTGATGCACCCACCGATGTTCAGATTTCGGACGGCAATGGAAAAATAAGGATATCCGAACTGCGGCTTCAGGGATTACGGACAGTGAATGTTTCAGCATTGGAAAAGGGAATTTATTTGATCCGTTTTAGCAACAAATTGACCAATGTTATCTCCCAGGAAAAGTTAATAAAGAATTAGTGCGTAAAAGTACGCTTCCTTAAAATTCTGTTGCATATATCATTATAGACCCTTACATTTACAATGGTTTTTCATAGGATATTGGATTTTAAAAACGGGGTTGAATTTCTATTCAGACCCCTTTTTCATTTTAGTTAAGGCCACAACATAGCTGTAGTAATATATCTCCAGGCTTCCGTATTTTTATCATAAGCTCCATGAGCAACTGAAGGCTTTTTTAATACCTCACTTCGTAAAATTCCCTCTTTTACCAGTTTTATTTTAGATTCATGCAGAAGATCTTTCATGCGCTCCTGCTGCATCCAGTTCTTTTGTGGCGGTTCGAAACCTATTTTCTTCCGGTTCCACACAATATGCTCCGGTAAATAATTATTGACCGACATCCTTAATATCCACTTGGTAAAGCCCTGGCGGATCTTATAGTTCGCAGGGAGTGAAAAAACAAAATTTGCCAAATCGTGATTTAAAAACGGCAAGCGCACTTCTCTGCTATGCGCCATGGAATTACGGTCAGCATACCTTAATAATTCTTCCAGCGCATTTCCAAATATGTCAAAGTGCAACATATCATTAAGAACACGCACTACAGGTTTAGTGATTTTTTCTTCATCCCTCCAGGCATTTAAATAATGTGGATGAATGTTTTTATTGTTATCCATCCGCATAATCGCCTTCTGCTTTAATATCGCAGCCGTGGTTTGAGGAAAAACGGAACGTATGCGCCAGCTTCTGTATTTTTCATACCCGGCCAAAAGCTCATCTGCCCCCTGCCCATCGAGCAGTACTACTACATCGTGTTGTTTCGCAAGTTCAAACACCCGGTACTGCGCATATACACTGGCTGAAGAAAAGGGCTCTTCCTGATGGTGCATTATTTTTCTGAGATTATCCGCCAGATCATCCGCCGCAGGTGCAACCATATAATGTTCGAAGCCAAGCCTTTCAGCCACCGCCCTGGCATTAACCGATTCGTCTTTATCAAATCCAGGGAAGAATGCCGTGAAGGTTTTGAATACTTTTGACTGCACCTGAACAGCAATGGCAGCAGCAACAGCGGCACTATCAAGCCCTCCGCTGAGGCTGGTTCCTACGCTGACATCACTCCTTAATCGCCTTCTGACGGAAGTAAAAAAAAGTTCACTGAATTGTTCAATTATCGCTTTTTCAGAACCTTCGGGGCAGGCGTTTTTATTTATCTCCCAGTACCGGGTAACCGAAATACTATTTTCTCTGTAATCGTAGGTCAGAAAATGTGCAGCTGGAAGTTTACAAATCGTATTGCTAAATGTTTTGCCGGGGTCTGTTCCGTCACTGGTACGGCCATTTGCAATAAACTGCAGTAATAAGGAATGGTTGATACTGGTATAGATACCAGCTGCTTTCAGCACCTTGATCTCCGAACCAAAATAGAAAGCAGCAGATGAATGATGATAATAAAAAGGTTTTTCTCCAAAGCGGTCGCGTGCGCAAAATAATAATTGTTCCCGTTCATCCCATATTGCAAAAGAAAACATCCCATCAAAAAACCCCAGGCATTGCTTCTTATAGATATGATACATGGCCAGTATCACTTCCGTGTCCGAGGAGGTATTAAAAATGATTCCCTGCCCTGCAAGGGTAGCCCGTAATTCCTGATAATTATATATTTCCCCATTGTAGACTATTGTATACCGCCCGGCGAAATGCATAGGCTGGGCTGCCGCTATACTTGTATCAATAACAGAAAGCCTTCTGTGTGCAAACCCTACATTTCCGGAAGTATTTATCCAGCATGCCTCTCCATCCGGACCGCGGTGCTTTACAGAGAAAGCCATGTTGTGAAGGATATCGTTTGAGATTAACGAAGGATCAGGAGACAGTATACCAGCAATGCCGCACATTTTAATAGCTTATAGGTAATTCTGCTTTTACGTTGTCCCAGGCCATGCCTAGTTGCATGCCCATAGAATCCGGCTTGAATTCAATCGTGAATACTTCAAAAATATCATGTGAGTGCACAACGGGTATATCAAAACTGTATTCATCGTATGCTGCAGGTATTTTCAGGCCCCAGATATACAGATCTTTATTTAATATAATTTTCCAGGTATCCACAGAAGGAATACAATAAAGCACATACCTGCCTTTTTTTATTTTCTTCTTTTGGATCATTACCTCTATAAAGAATTCTATTTCAGTTGCTTCATTTGCTCCAAGACGCCACGGCTCTCCGTATTTCACAACATTTCCAAATATTACCCGGCCATCTTTTTCAGGCCGGCTGTATATAACTCTGGCTATTGGTGTGGAATCCGAACTGCCCGACATTCTGCGGATGGGGTAATCCTCCGGGTAATAAATCATATCCA
>JAYUXA010000277.1:0-5931 GCA_043753245.1 Chitinophagaceae bacterium | reverse complement strand
AAGGAGTTATTGCAGCAGGTGTTATTCTCCATTATCTGAAAGACACGGAACATCCGAACCTGCAGCACATTACATCCATCCAGCGCATTGATAGAAATGATCATTTGTGGATGGATAAGTTTACGATCCGCAATCTTGAATTGTTAAATAATGGAACGGAAGGACATCAGTCGCTGATTAAAGTGCTGGATACTACCATATCTCCCATGGGTGCGCGGATGCTTAAGCGCTGGACCGTTATGCCGTTAAAGGAAGAACATAAAATCAACGAACGGTTAGACCTGGTAGAATTTTTAATTAAGGATGTCGATCTGAGAAATAAGATCGTTCAGCATTTAAAGGCCTGCGGAGATGTCGAACGGCTGGTAAGTAAGATCTCTCTTAAAAAAGTGAGCCCGCGGGAAGTGATACAGATCGCACGTGGACTGAACCATATTGCACAAATAAAAGACCTCTGTAAAGTAGCAGATAATAATTATCTGAAAAGGCTTTCAGAGGCGCTTAACCCCTGTGCGTTTATCAGTGAGCGGATCACGGCTGAAATTATGGAGGCACCGCCGGCAGCACTTAATAAAGGAGGCGTTATTAATGAAGGGATCTCTGCAGAGCTGGATGAATTAAGACTTATTTCTTCAGGAGGAAAACAATACCTCGTTTCTTTGCAGCAGAAAGAAATTGAAGCCACAGGTATCAACACACTTAAAATCGGGTTTAATAATGTGTTCGGATATTTTCTGGAGGTGACTCATTTACATAAAAGCAAAGTGCCTCCGGGATGGATGCGTAAACAAACGCTGATCAATGCAGAGCGGTATATCACTCCTGAATTAAAAGAATACGAAGAAAAAATCACAGGTGCCGAAGATCGTCTGATAGCACTGGAATACGGCATCTATGATAAATTGCTGGAAAGCCTGCAAAGTTACATTGCTCCTATGCAGGTCAACGGGAATATCCTTGCCGTAATGGATTGCCTGGTTTGTTTTGCCAACAATGCCATCATGTACAATTATCATAAACCTGAATTGCATACCGGGCAGGAATTGCTGTTGAAAGAAAGCCGTCATCCGGTGATTGAAAGGAACCTTGCAGCAGATGATGCCTATATAGCCAATACGATTCACCTGGATCCCGAAACACAGCAGATCATTATTCTTACCGGTCCAAATATGAGTGGTAAAAGTGCCTTGCTCAGGCAGACCGCTCTCATTACACTGATGGCACATATGGGAAGCTTTGTGCCGGCAGACCAGGCAAAGATTCCGCTGACCGATAAAATATTTACCAGGGTCGGAGCCAATGATAATCTCAGCGGAGGGGAATCTACGTTCATGATCGAAATGAATGAAACTGCCAGCATTATTAATAATATCAGTTCACAAAGCCTGATCCTGCTGGATGAGATCGGCAGAGGCACTTCCACCTATGACGGCATCTCTATAGCCTGGAGTATTGCGGAGTTTCTGCACAATTCCGAACATCATCCAAAAACATTGTTTGCCACCCATTATCACGAACTCAATGAATTGGAAAATAAATTACCCCGGGTAAAGAATTTTCATATCACCAATAAAGAAGTCGGCAATAAAGTCATCTTCCTCAGAAAACTGGCTCCCGGTGGAAGCACACATAGTTTCGGTATCCATGTAGCCCGGATGGCAGGAATGCCTCCTGCACTATTGAAACGTGCCAATGAAGTACTTAAACAACTGGAAGAAAAACAGGTAGAGGGACATCTGGGAGATCAGGTAAAGAAATTATCTATTCCCAAAGTTCAGTTATCGATATTCGATGCACACAGTGAAACCTTCGGTGAGATCCGTAAATTACTGGAAGACATCGATATTAACAGACTCACTCCGGTAGAAGCGCTGATGAAACTGAGCGAAGTAAAAAATCTTTTAAAATAATAAACCAGGCTTTCTGAAAATGCCTGGTTTAAATAAGTCTGCGATCCCTTACCGTAATCCATAGGTAATGGTACTATTATTTTTTTTCAACTGCATGCCCGCCAAATTCATTGCGTAACGCCGCCACCACTTTTCCGGAAAAAGTATCTTCCTGCAACGAACGGTAACGCATCATTAAGGACATGGCGATCACAGGGGTGGCAATGCCCAGATCGAGTGCTGTTTCAAGGGTCCATTTACCTTCCCCTGAAGAATGCATGATTCCTTTTATGGCATCCAGTTTGGCATCTTTCGTAAATGCATTCTGCGTTAATTCCATTAACCAGCTCCTGATCACAGAGCCGTTGTTCCATAATTTAGCTACTGCTGCAAAATCAAGTTTATATTCACTGGCATTCATCACATCGAATCCTTCGGCAATAGATTGCATCATGCCATACTCTACTCCATTATGAACCATTTTCACAAAATGCCCGCTGCCCGACTCGCCACAGTATAAATATCCATCAGGTACTGCAATGGCTTTAAATACCGGTTCGCAATAATCAAATACTTCTTTTTTTCCTCCGATCATGGTACACACACCTTCCAGCGCGCCGCTTACTCCACCACTGGTACCACAATCCAGGAAATCGATCCCTTTTTGCGCAAGCGCATTAAACCGCGTCACAGAATCTTTGTAATGAGAATTTCCACCATCAATAATGATGTCACCCTTATTCAGGAGCAGTACCAGCTGATCGATGGTATCGTCCACGATCTTTCCGGAAGGCACCATGAGCCAGATAATTTTTCTTCCCGTAAACTTTTGGATCAACGCTTCGATTGAATCTGCGGTAGACGGACCTTCCGCCGAAAGTCTTTTTCTGGCCTCTTCAAAAATATCATACCCCAGAACATCGAATTTTTTTCCATGCAGGTTAAGTGCAAGATTATATCCCATTTTACCCAGACCGATTACCGCTATTTGCATAATTTATTTTTTGATGGTTTTTATTGAATCATATAACTGACCATAAACATGATAATTTTCTTTATACAATTCATGTTTCCTTAAATCAGGTTCATATACTTCTCCTATGGTAAAAAACGAGCCCGCCTCTGTAATGCTGGTGATCCAGCCCAGTGCGCTCATTCCTATTATTGCAGCTCCGGCAGCCGAAGCATCTTCAGAACCGGTCACCAGTAATTTTTTTCCCAGCACATCAGCCAGCAATTGTACCCAGGGTTTTGATTGAATAAATCCTCCGCTCACATAAATGGCAGTAGCCGGTACAATCAGTTCTTCCAGTGTTTCCAGGATACCTCTCAAGGCAAATGAAATGCCTTCCAGTATCGCCCGCATAAAATGTTCCTGCCGGTGCCGCCCATCTATCCCGTAAAAAATACCCCTCGCTTCGGCATCCCATACAGGGGCGCGTTCGCCATAAATGTAAGGAAGAAAAATAAGTCCGCCGGAACCAGGTTCCATTTTCATGGCTTCGCCGATAAACCAATCAAAGCCATATCCGGAATCCGGAGATTTTCCAGACATGTTGTTAATGAACCACTGCACCACATTACCCCCGTTGTTAACCGGCCCTCCTGCAATGTACAGTCCATCACTTAACAGGTAATTAAAGAGCCGTTGTTCGGGATCGCGGACAGGCGTGGACATCATCATTCTCACTGCACCGCTGGTGCCTATGGTTAAAGATACAGCACCCTGCTGTAGTGCATTACTGCCCAGATGGGCGAGGCATCCATCACTTCCTCCAATGACGAAAGGGGTTTCCCTGTGAATATTCAGCCGTACGGGATACTCGTTTTTTAATCCCCGGATAATATAAGAACTGCTTACATGCCGGGATAATTTTTTATCGCTTATCCCGGCGGTGTGCAAGGCAGCGGCATTCCATTTCAGCGTATAAATATCAAAAAGGCCGGTCGCAGAGGCAATGGAATGATCCACTATAAATTCACCGAAAAAATGAAAAAAAATATACTCTTTTATAGAAATGAATTTGTGTGCCCTTTCAAATACATCCGGCAACTGTTCTTTCATCCACATCAGTTTGCACAAAGGCGACATGGGGTGTACCGGAGTACCCGTTCTTTCATAAAGCTTTTTTCCGGTCCGGGAATTCCGGAGTTTAAGGGCGTACCCGTTACTGCGAAGATCTGCCCAGGTTAAAATATCAGTCAGTGGAACGCCTTGTTCATCAACAGCCATAATGCCGTGCATCGCTGCGCTGAAACTAATAGCGGCAGGTGCTTCACCTGCTTGTATAACCGCATCAATGATTACGGTAATTACTGCATCCAGCAGTTGCCTGGGGTCTGCTTCGTGGTAACCAGAACGATCAGTAGAATGATTACTGGCTACACTGTGGTGCGCAATAACTTTTCCTGTGGTGGTATACGCTACAGCCTTGGTAGTTGATGTACCTATATCTATACCGAGAATATATTTCATGCGTGTTGCCGGGCCATCAGATCATGGTGCGGAGTTTTTCTACCACAAAATCTATTTCCTCCCGGTGGTTAAACTTACTGAAAGAAAACCGGACGGTCACCAGGTTGGGATTATTATTAATGGCTCTTATTACGTGCGATCCCTGCTCAGCGCCGCTGGTGCAGGCGCTGCCGCCACTTGCGCAGATATTATTGATGTCCAGATTAAACAGGATCATCTCGGATTTTTCAGTCTTAGGAAAGGAAACACTGAGTACGGCATACAGGGATTTACCCAGGGGATCTCCATTAAATACTGCCCCGGAAATGGAGCCGGCAATTTTTTCCATCATGTATTTTTTCAGTGAACCTATATGCGCACTGTCTTTTTCATGATTCTTCGTTGCCATTTCAAGCGCCTTCGCAAAGCCTACTATTCCATAGAGATTTTCTGTACCTGCACGCATATTGCGTTCCTGTGAACCACCGTGCATATAAGGTTTGATCTTGACATTCTCATTAATATAGATCATACCCACACCCTTGGGACCGTGAAATTTATGTCCGGCTCCGGTGATGAAATGCACGGGTGTATTGCGGAGGTCAAACGGAAAATGACCTACCGTCTGCACGGTATCGGAATGAAAAACTGCCTTGTACGGTTTACACATTTCTCCAACGGTATGGAGGTCGAGCATATTACCCGTTTCATTATTGGCATGCATTAAGGTCACCAGGCATTTTTCACGGCTTTCATCCAGCAGGCAGGCCAGGTGGTCCATATCCAGATGCCCATCAGAAAGAATATTTACGAAACTAAGAGCAGCTTCTCCGCGGTGATGCAGGTGCTCCACCGTGTGTAAAGTGGCATGGTGCTCTATTGGAGAAGAAATAATATGTGTACAGCCCAGATCCCTCACGGCAGAGGTAATGGCCGTATTGGAACTCTCAGTGCCGCCAGAATTAAAAAATATTTCTGCCGGGTGTGCATTGAGAATACCGGCCACTGATTTACGGGCCGTTTCTATCGCCATCCGGCTTTCACGGCCGTACGAATAGATAGAAGAAGGATTGCCGAATTTCTCCGTGAGAAATGGGGTCATGGCATCCAGTACCTCCCGGTCTAACGGGGTCGTGGCAGCGTTATCAAGATAAATTCTATTCATGTGCGAACTCAGAGGTAATTGAGTGGCGCAAAGATAAACAAAGCGGTATACTCTTAACTGAATTCTCTGATATCCTGCATCAACCGGACGGCGATATTATTGGCCGTGGTCTCAAAACTGCTTTCTGCGTATATTCTGATAATAGGCTCGGTGTTGGAAGTTCTCAGGTGCACCCAATCATTATCGAATTCAATTTTAATCCCGTCTTCTGTATTGATGGGTTGCTTTTTATATTTCAGTTGGATCTGTTCAAAAATCGCGGGGACATTTACATCCTTGCTTAATTCTATTTTATTTTTCGAAATAAAATAATCCGGATATTTTGCACGGAAGGATTTCATTCCGTTGCGGTGGCCGGACAGAGAACTTAAGAATAACGCTATGCCGATCAGTGCATCACGGCCGTAGTGAAAATCAGGAAC
>JAYUXA010000276.1:0-5932 GCA_043753245.1 Chitinophagaceae bacterium | reverse complement strand
AAACTCTTATGGTAAGTTTTGAAATAATGAATATCAGAGAGGTATCAGAAACTTTATGCATTTTTGCACTGATCAACCATTCATGCATGACCAATAGTGTATATCAGTCGTTGCTCATCAAAAAAAGCAGGGCACAAAAAGCATTGGCTGTTCTTATAGATCCGGATAAGGTAACTATTGAAGGGATTGGTAAGCTTTGCCGCAAAGCTGTTGATGCCCGGGTTGATTATTTGCTGGTGGGTGGAAGTCTGGTGATTACCAGCCAGCTGGACCCGTTAATAATCGAGATTAAAAAAAATTGCAACCTGCCGGTTATCCTTTTCCCTGGCAGTCCTGCACAAGTATCCTCCTATGCGGACGCGCTGTTGTACCTGTCGCTGATATCCGGAAGAAATGCCGATCTGCTGATCGGGCAGCACGTGATCTCCGCACCCTTTGTAAAACAAAGCGGGTTGGAAATTATATCAACAGGATACATGGTTGTTGACGGAGGTGCTCCTACAACAGTATCATATATAAGCAATGCGTGGCCTATTCCCGCAGATAAAACTGAAATAGCCATATGTACTGCAATGGCTGGGGAAATGCTGGGTATGAAAGTGATTTATTTAGATGCCGGCAGTGGTGCAAAAAATGCAGTTTCCGGACACATGATCGCTGCGGTGGCAGGCAATATTACCGTGCCGCTGATAGTTGGGGGTGGTATAACCGATCCCGAAAAAGCGTATTTGAATTGTAAAGCCGGTGCCGACCTGATCGTTATTGGCAACGCCATTGAAAAAGATCCTTCCCTCATAGCAGAAATGGCCTCGGCAGTACACCTGGTTTCCGTAAAAGAAATATAATATGACAGTGAGTTTTTCTTATGATAAAAAGAAAGTTATTCAGGCACTGCGCTATCATTTTCTTTCCCGTCCCGAAATAAGGATACTGCTGATACTCGTCAATGTCTTTGCCATCGGTTCAGCCATACTCCTGTATTTTAAGATCATTCAGCCCGTATCTTTTTTAATCTTTTCTTTTTTATGGTTCGTTTTGATGCTCGTGGTATGGAGGATACTTCCTTCGGGTATCTATAAGCGGTCGCAAACGTTTCAGGATAGCTTCAGCATGGATTTTACAGAAGAATACATCGTACTCCGGACGAACCGGGGTGAAAAAACATGGCCACTGGAATCGTTCAGTAAATTCGTGGAAACACCCTATTTTTTTCACTTATATTTTGATGCGAGATCCTTTTTTCTGGTACCCTCCGATTGTTTTAAAGACGCGGATGAAAAACAGCAGGCACGTAATCTGTTAAAATCGGGAATTAAGCACTGAAAACAGCGAAATTTGGGCTATATTTATAAAGCCCAAAGCAACATATTCTTTAAAAAACCGTCTATAGTATACCATGGCTAAAGTAACCTTCAATAGCAGATCCAACGCTTTTTATAATGATCTTAAAAAAGGGATAGACCTATACTTTGAAGAAAATAAAGTAAAGCGCACCGGTAACTGGAAACTCTACACGAAAACCATTACGTTAGCTATTGCGGCCACTTTTCTTTACGTACTGCTTCTAAGCACACCTGTAAGTTTATTAACAGGTATCCTGCTTAGTGGCACTCTTGGACTGGTACTCGCCAGCATAGGTTTTAATGTGATGCACGATGCCTGCCATGGAAGTTATTCTGATAAAAAATGGGTTAACAATACCCTGGGGCTGAGCCTTAATGCCCTTGGCGGTAACGCCTTCATCTGGAAATTCAAACACAATATTATTCATCATACTTATACTAATGTGGACGGCGTGGATGATGACATTGCAAAAAGCCCGGTAATGCGCCAGTGTTCTACACAGAAATGGGTTCCTGCGCATCGCTTCCAGCACATCTATGTAGTACCGGTGTATGCACTTTCCTCTTTTTTATGGGTGTTTATGATGGATTTCACCAAGTATTTTCAAAAGAAAGTATTTACTACACCGCTTCAGAAAATGAGCAGGCACGAACATATCATGTTCTGGCTCAGCAAGGCTTTATACGTTTTATTCTACATCGCTATTCCCGTATATTTTGTGGGCTGGCAAGCCTGGGGAATCGGGTTTGCTGCTATGCATATGGTTCTTGGTCTTACGCTTGCCCTTGTATTTCAGCTGGCGCACGTGGTGGAACAAACGGAGTTTGAATCTGCCGGCGTAGAACCGAAAATGATAGAAAATGAATGGGCCATTCACCAGGTAAAAACAACGGCCAATTTCGCTCCTAAGAACCAGATTATTTCCTGGTTTGTTGGAGGTCTTAATTACCAGGTAGAACACCATTTATTTCCCCGTGTGAGCCATATTCATTATCCGGCCATTAGCAAAATAGTAGCGGACGCTTGTGAAAGACACCAGCTTCCCTATAATGTATACGCTACCATGTCTGGTGCTGTTGCTTCCCATTTCAGAATGATGAAAGAGCTGGGTAAAAAGCCTGCCGATCTTGCTGTTGCTTAATTACCTGGGCCGGTAACCACTTTCTTCAAATAGCAGTTTGGCATCTTTTTTAAGCAAATCGCCCAGAGAAAGGGTATTGTTTTTCTCCATGTACTTGCGGACGATCTGCCAGCCGGTAAACAATCCGATATACCCTGGTGCGCCTTCACCGAATTCAGGAGTATTGGGTGAGTCTCCAATATAATTTTTTATAAGGGCGGGATCATTATTGTATACCAGTCCATTTTTCACAAAGTAGTTCCAGATCAATCCTTCGTTTTCAAAACATCCTTTTAACTGCTTGCCGGTATACCCGATTTTTAACGTATCCGGTATTAAAGGCATTAACCGATCCAGCACGTACATTCTTTTTCCTTTTTCTATCATCTGTTCTATAAGCGTTCTGTCTCCTCCGGCATCCGGAAAAATATCATCTATTATATTTTTGATGGCATTTACAGGAATATATTCTGGTGTAAATTTTCTTGAAATATACGCGGGGTACAGCGCGAGGCCCATTTCACTATGATACATGGAGAATTCATTTCCAAGATGAAGCTGAAGGCCGGTAGCCAGCCCGTCGGTAATGATCGCATCTCCATAGCCTCCGGTAGATCCTTCAAACCAGGCATCCATCGGTCCGATAAAAGTGACCAGGGAACGGGGCAATTTGTATTCCGGAAAATAATAGTTCACATGCTGCAGGCCTGCAACTATTTCCTTTTCTTCTTTTTTCAGATCCGGAAATTTCAGGTTCACCGAATCATAGACCGGTTTATAGTCGTGTAAGAATTGTTTTATGGCACTGATCCTGTTTCTGGCAGAATCAGTAGCAGGAGGAAGTCCGAGGATATGGTAGGAGAAATCCGAAAAAAAACCGGGATATTTTTTATAGAGCTTGTCTAAGGAGGCAGAAAGATCGGCAGTATCCATTGTGAAAAAATCTTTTTCGAAACGCTGGATGGAAAAAGGGATTTTAATTCCGGAAACATCGGGCCCTTTATTAGAATTGCAGGAAAAAACAACGATCAGAACGGATAAAAGGATAAAAAACGATGGTTTCATTTTTGAAAAGTACGAAATTTGAAGAATGAAGATAGCACTGGCACAGCAGAATTATCATATCGGCAATTTTGAATACAATACCCAAAAAATACTGGAGGGCATAGCCGAAGCTAAAAAAGAGGGTGCAGAACTTGTAGTGTTCTCTGAACTTTGTGTATGCGGATATCCGCCCCGTGATTTTCTGGAATTTAACGACTTCATCGAGAAATGTTACCAGGCTATCGATGTGATCAAAGAACACACCGATACTATCGGTGTTATTGTTGGATGCCCCGTTCGTAATCCATCCCGCGGGGGTAAAAAACTATTTAATGCTGCATGGGTATTGCACCGTAAAGAAGTTAAGGCGATTGTACACAAGACCTTACTGCCTACCTATGATGTATTTGATGAATACCGGTATTTTGAGCCGGCGTTTGATTGGAGTGTGGTGGAATTTAATGGCACACGGATCGCATTGACCATCTGTGAGGACCTATGGAATCTTAGCGACAACCCCATGTACCGCAATGCCCCAATGGATGCACTTATCAAACAAAAGCCGGATATCATGATCAATATTTCTGCTTCGCCGTTCGATTATGACCATGATGATGACCGCAAAAAAGTGATCAGGGCTAATGTAGTTAAATATAATTTACCACTGATCTATTGCAATACGGTGGGATCACAGACCGAAATTGTTTTTGATGGAGGAAGTCTGGTGTTTGATAAAAAAGGATTTCTGGTAACGGAATTAAATTATTTCGAAGAAGATTTTACCGTGGTGGACACAGACCTTTTAAAACCTTCTTCCATGCCGATTACAATGGATGATCATTTGCTCCAGATATACAGTGCACTAAAGCTGGGCATCAGAGATTATTTTCAGAAGATGGGATTTACCAGGGCGATCATCGGGTCATCCGGAGGAATAGACAGTGCTGTTACCCTGGCCATTGCCTGTGATACGCTTGGTGCTTCCAATGTCCGTGCAGTATTAATGCCTTCTCCTTATTCATCGGGGCACTCGGTAAGCGATGCGGAACAACTGAGTATAAACCTTCGCAATCCTTATGATATTCTCCCGATAAAAAATATTTATGAATCTTTTCTGGCCGGATTAAAACCATTGTTCGGTGATCTTCCATTCAGTGTTGCCGAAGAAAATATTCAGAGCCGGACAAGAGGAAATTTATTAATGGCGATGGCTAATAAATTTGGATATATATTATTGAATACCTCTAATAAAAGTGAATTGTCTACCGGCTATGGAACACTTTACGGGGATATGGCAGGAGGATTAAGTGTATTAGGAGACGTCTACAAAACACAGGTGTTTGCATTGGCAAGGTATATCAACCGGGACAAAGAGATCATACCGGTCAATATTTTGTCAAAAGCTCCTTCAGCCGAACTCCGGCCCGATCAGAAAGATAGTGACAGTTTGCCGGAATACGAGTTGCTGGATAAAGTCCTTTATCAGTATATAGAAAACAGAAAAGGACCTTCAGAGATTATTGCAATGGGCATGGACCCGGCTCTGGTGGCCAGAATCCTTAAACTTGTAAACACCAGCGAGTACAAGCGAAATCAATTCTGTCCCATCATCCGGATAAGCCGCAAAGCATTCGGAGTGGGTCGGAGAATGCCTATAGTAGGAAAATATCTTTCCTGACCGCTATTATTTCTTTAAGGTAACAATCGCATTCACAGTGATAGGAAAGGGATCTTCAAGAGTAACAGCCTGTATCAGTACCAGACTGGTATTGGTTATCTTTTTGATGGTGACATTGCCACTAACGCCCTGAAACAATGATCCGGCAATAACAAGAGTAGAATCACCATCTTTCAGTGACCAGGAAAAAGGAGTGGACTGTGCCAGTGAATCTTCGCATTTAGTTGCTCCTTCATCTGTCGTACCTGAACCATTACTATTAAAAGTAATAGTGTTATCCAGGTCACAGCTTTCAACAAATCCAGCCGGAACAGCTTCATCTGCAACGCCGTCTTTATTAGTATCCAGTTGAATAGTGTCCATCTTCCAGGTGGTTGAACTCAGCAGCTGGGCTGTGGTTGCGGTTTTTCCATCATTATCTTTTTTACAGGCTGCTACTGTCAGTCCTACAATGCCCATTCCTATAAGTATACCTTTTTTCATTTTATTTCTCATTGATACTGAACGCAAATGTTCGTTATTTATTGTAATAAAAACGTTTTATCAATATGGCAGACATCTTGCAAGAGCTTTGTTCGTATTTTGCATAAATAATTCATATATATGGTGTTTACTGCCAGCGACATTACGGAATTAAATGAACGTATTCTACACCAAAGTGGATTTATAGACCGACTTCGTGAAGAGGTAGGAAGGGTGATCATAGGTCAGCATTCGATGCTTGACAGACTTCTGATCGGTATGCT
>JAYUXA010000275.1:0-2747 GCA_043753245.1 Chitinophagaceae bacterium | reverse complement strand
GGTTTAGGTTTATAAAAAAATGAGCTAAAGCAGGCATAAAGCCAAGAGAAATTAAATAACAAATTAGAGATAAAAATAAGGTGTTTGCGAGGATGCTGAGTAGTAAAAGAAAATAAATATATACAAAAGAAGGTAATCACAATAATAAACTTTATCAACCTTAATGAATAGGCAGGAACAAATGTTTTTAGCAAAAGTTGTAGTTATACATTTGTAAAGGTTGAACAAAGATGCGGTGTTCCTCAAGCGGCATACAAGCCGCCGCTAGAAAAGAGATCATAAAATTTATTAACAGGATAAATTGATGGAAGGTACTCACCATTTGCCCATAGTTTTTCTACATATTTACAAGTTAGGGAAACAGACGTATTTGGAAGAAGTTCTTCACGTTGCGGGGGAACCCTAAATATAATCGGGAATTGTTTAATACTATCATTCAGCAATTTCAATTGCGGTCTATTTCTTGAAAAATCTTCCGGATTTGGATATTAAGTTGAGGCAGGTATTGGTTTTTAATATTCCAAACTAACGCATAATCAATTCCCATATAGTCATGAACAATACGGTTGCGAAATCCACGAATCCGGAACCAGTCAATATCCGGATAAGTATCCTTAATTAATTCAGGCAATCGATTAGCGGCTTCTCCTATAATTTCAAAGTTGCGGATTACTGCGTCAATGGTTTTGCTATCAGCACAGAAGTCGTCAAAAAGCATACCCTCGGTATATAAATTAATCTTGAGGATACTGTCCAATATGTCTTCAAGTAATAAAGAAAGCGTTCGTTTAGACATAGACGATCTCTGTTTGAATCGCTTCGAAATATTTGGGCTTAATACCCTTTCGGGAAACAAGATCTACTTTGCGTTGCAAGAGTTCTTCCAGTTCCAGTGCTAAATCAATGAATTCTATTCCTATTGGTTGATTAAAATCGACCACAATGTCGATATCACTGTCATTAGTAAAATCATTACGCACAACGGATCCAAATAGACCAATAGACGAAATATGGAATTTCGTTTCCAGGTAGGGCTTTATTTGTAACAATTGTGCTTGTATGGATCCCTGGCTTATCATGCTTTAAAGATACATAAGCGCAAACGCTATCACAACAATATTTCACCAGTATTATCAATTCTTCCAATTTTGACAGTTCGGCCTGATCAATGGATAAATGAGAGGATGTATTAAGGCTGCCTTTGCATAATCGTTGTTTACTCGTAAAAACAGGGCCCATAGGCACTTAGGTGCAGCATACTGATACGCTAATGTCTTATATAGTCAGTCAGGTATGCCCCTTTTGGTCAGTAGGTTTAATCCGTCTGAAAAATCTTTAATAGCTGCCGTATCTTAAAGTTTTTACACACTTATGGCAACTAATAATTTTATTACTCGCCATTACGGAGTTTACCAAAGATAAAAAATATTCTGGCGAACTGAAAATAAAACAGCTGCTTTCCGCCACGATACGGATATCAGCAAAACATTGCATAGAAAACAACTATGCCGCAGAAGAAATAAAAATTACCGGCAGCAAAACGCTGTGCCTGTATTCCAAACACTGCACGCAATACTGCAAATACAGCTAACCAACAGCTTGCCAAAAAGCCCATTGGGTATGGCATTGCAATACACCATTGCCCGCTGGGACAAACTAAACGTGTACATGCTAGACGGAAATTTACGCATTGATAATAACCTGCTGGAAAATAGCCTGCACCCGGTATACATCGGCAGAAAGAATTACCTGTTCGCAGGCAATTATGAAGCCGCCGCAAGAAGTGTTCTGCCCTATAGCTTATTTGATACCTGCAAACTGCATAACGTAAATCGCATTAAATGGCTTACCTATATATTTGAAGATATCAACGACCATAAAATAAATACAATTGATAAACTGCTGCCGCAGAACTATGATGAACTATTGTAATAATAAACAAGGAGTTTGTGGCAAGGATACTGTGATAAGTAGAGTTAAGCCATAAACCTTGCGTATCATTCCTGGATAAAATGATACGCAAGGATATAGCGGGCATAATTGTGCCTTTTAAATATCATAAAGCCATGAATCAGACCAGATTTATACTATTCCGTGCCATGTATTGTTGATCCAAGTGTATTATTAACAGGATTACAATTTCCCGGATTTCATGGTTAACAATTATTTCCAGGCAATTTTTTGGGGCACTCCGTCTCCGTAAGTATAAGAGATTAGATTGTTGTTGACATCGTATTGATGATTACTGTATTTCTGACCCTGCCGAATGCGGTGTGTAATTATATCTCCTGTTCCATTACTAAAATCGTCTATTTTCACATACAAGTTTACTGCTGTTCTTTCGTTTACCTGCATAGGTCTCCATTGCATTACTTCCAACATCGCAAACCACTGAGAAAATAAATACTGCGTGGGCTGATAGCAATAATTACCTTTTTTATTCAGATTATAAGTATAGGAAACAGATGGTGCTGGCCCATTCATAATGACCGAATAAATGGGCATAATGCTAAGTACATTACCATTTGCATCTGTTTTTACATCCAACTCCCCAAAAAAACTAGGATCGTTAGGCTCACCTGCATAATCTTGAACAAAGGGAATGACGATCTTTTTTAACTTTTTGCCATCGTAATCCAGGATGATGCGGTACGGATATTCTGTGGGTAATGTTCCAATATATTTAATACTTGTGCAGTGTCCATTTTCGTTGAATGTGCACTCATATCGTTCAGGTGACGAAAAAG
>JAYUXA010000274.1:0-2755 GCA_043753245.1 Chitinophagaceae bacterium | reverse complement strand
AAGACATCAAAAACAATCAGACCTATATTATCATATCCCGCAACGAAGGGATCGTTTATAAAAGAGTGATGAAAAGCAGTAAATCGAAAGGTAAGCTAACCCTGGTGAGTGACAATGCTGCGTATCAGCCCTACTCTGTAAATGCAAACGATGTCCTGGAGATATGGAAAGCCAGTATGGTCATCAGCAAGGCGAATATCCAACCGCGCTGGGATGTTAATCAACTGGCTAGTGTAGTCAGTAATTTGCAGGATCAGGTAGACTCTTTAAAAAACAAAATGAATTAACCCGATTACGGGGAAATACACAAAAATTGACTTTTGTCATCTTTAGATCTTTTAGAATACTATAATTAACTTGCAGAATGGTAAGCTAAATGCTTTCGGCTATTTTTGCCAGCCAATTCTGACATGCCCAAAGCGATCGTTCTCATATCGGTACTCCTATGTTATTGTATTGCCGGATTCGGGCAATTCAAAAAGATCCATGCCGTTAAAGTAATAGCTGCTCCCAGAATTGATGGTTCATTGGAAGATGAGGTATGGCGGAGTGCTCCATTGGTAACCGGTTTTGTAACCAGCACCCCTGTTTTTGGCCAGTCCTCATCAGACAGAACAGAAGTGAAAGTATTGTACGACAATAATGCGGTTTATATCGGTGCTTACCTGTACTGTGATCCCAATTTGCTTAAACGACAATTTACTCCCCGCGATCAGGAGCGTCAGGCCGATGCAGACCATTTCGGGATTTTTATAGATTCCTATTTCGATAAACAGAATGCCTATCAGTTTTTGGTTACCTCCCGTAATGTGCAAACCGATGCACGGCTTTCTTCTAATATAATTCCTGCTGAGGGCATTTATGGTGATCTCAGCTGGGATGGAGTATGGGATAGCCAGGTGAGCATGCATACCGACGGATGGTCCATAGAAATAAAAATTCCGTTGTTCTCCATTCGTTTCTCCGGAAAACGCAATGACCAATGGGGCATTCAATTTATGCGGTACAACAGAAGCCGCAATGAGATCGCTTTCTGGAATCCTGTGGATCCCAATACCAGTGGGTTTGTAAATCAGTTTGGCGTGCTGGACGGGCTTACCGATATTGTTCCTCCGTTGCGGTTAAGTTTATCTCCCTATGTAAGTGGCGGCTACCGCGGTACTCCCTCCCTGGAGAAACCATATAAAACGGAATGGCTGAAAAATGGCGGCATGGATATTAAATATGGTATCAGCGAAAGTTTTACGATTGATGCAACACTTATCCCTGATTTTGGGCAGGTGATCTCTGATAATATTGTAAATAATATTTCTCCCTTCGAAATACAATTCAGGGAAAACCGGCCCTTCTTTACGGAAGGAACCGAATTGTTTAATAAGTCGGATATGTTTTATTCGCGAAGGGTAGGACGTGAGCCGATGGGTTACCAGCGCCTTCGGGATTCAATCGGTTCCGGAGGTCTTGATGATTACAGTATCCTTTCCAATCCCACACTAACGCGTTTATACAATGCCGTTAAATTTTCCGGGCGAACACATGGCAACCTTGGTATCGGCATATTTAACGCTATAGCGCAAACAGAAAAAGCAAGGATACGGAATGGCCTTACCGGAAAAGATTCTGCTATCATTACAGAACCACCCACCAACTATAATGTATTTGTACTTGACCAGGCCTTAAAAAACAGGTCCTACCTTTCGCTTACCAATACCAACGTTACCCGTAATGGAAATGCACGTGATGCCAATGTAACCGGGTTGGACATTGTTCTATACGACAAAAAAAACCAATATGGTGTAACCCTGCAGCCCCGCTTCAGTCAGGTGTTTGATCCTGATGGAAGATACAACGGGTATAAAAATTTTTTCAGTGCAGGAAAGGTGAGTGGTAAATTACAATATAGTGTCAGTAACGATATTAAGTCTGCAAAATATGATCCCAACGATCTGGGATTTTTATTGGCTCCAAACGAGGTGATCACAAAAGCAAATGTCAGCTATAATATATACCAACCGAATAAATGGGTGCTGAATCAACAGTACAGTTTATCCATAGCACAATATTATTTATACAAACCTTTTGAGTATGAAAAAACAGAACTAATAGCTACCAGTAACTGGACCTTTAAAAATTTCTGGATATTGCGGTTAGAAGGCGGGGGATACCCCTCCTGGTACAACGACTTCTTTGAGCTGCAGACCCCTTTGAGCAAATTTGTGACGCCAAGACAGAAGTTGCGAAGGTCTCCCTATTATTATTTATTTGCAAGCGGCAATACGGACACCAGAAAAAACCTTTATTTTAAATGGACGCTTGGAGGATCAGAAGGTCCGCTGCGCAACGATCCGTTTTATAATTTATCCCTCGAAACGAGGTACAAATTCAGCGACCGGTTTACGATGACGGTAAGTTATCAGCGCCAGCACGACCATGGTCAGTTTGGATACTCGTTTAACAGGGATGGAAATGCTCCGATACTTGCCAGAAGGCAGTACACCGATGTGACTTCCGTGGTTAGTGGTATTTATAATTTCACACCGCGCATGAACCTGACCTTTCGCGCAAGGCATTTTTGGAACAGAATATTGAATACTAATTTATATGATGTAAAACCGGATGGTTACTGGGTGGAGAGAATTAGTCCCATTACCCCCAGTGATTTGAATGTGAATTATAATGTGTTCAATATGGATTTGTTCTATACCTGGGATTTCCGGTTAGGCAGCCGCATTATTTTTGCGTGGAAGAATTCACT
>JAYUXA010000273.1:0-12456 GCA_043753245.1 Chitinophagaceae bacterium | reverse complement strand
GCTCCGTCATATAATCATCATTGTAATCATCCCAGCACCATCCCCGCCCCAGTTCCGTGTCTTTAAAAATCAGGTCTGTGATATATAATTTTTTCTTTTGCTGCTGCAGAAATTTAATGACTGGCTGGTTAACAAAATCAGGATGCAGTAAGGTCGGGTCACCTGTGGGAATTAAATACACGGCGGTGTCATTCTCATAATAGTTCATACCCGAAAGAATATGCTTCAGGTATTTCATTGCAGCATAACAAGTCAGTATTTTAGTATTGGAAGCAGGTATGAAATACTTGTTGCCCTGATAGTCGTAAATATATTTTTTGGCAGCGGGATCATACACCGTTACTCCTACATGAGCCAGTGTCATGGAACTATCAGCAATAAATTCCGTTAGCGGAGATCTGTTGACCACCTGCTTTTGCACCGCACACGATAATACCAGTAAAACGCAAATAAAAAACGCAGCACCTTTCATTATTACTAATTAAACGTCTCTTTCCTGTGCCCTTAACCATCTTTCCGGTACTTCATTGCCGCTGGCCAGCATATAATCATTGTAAGAACAAGGGATGTATTGCTGGTCCGGCAGTTGCATCCACCACCTTCCGGTGCGCTTGCTTTGCAAAAACGTTGTTTCCACTTCAGCAAAAGCGATATGAAATTCCTTAAAATCATCTTTATCCTTCAGATGTGCTTCCCGCGCCGCGCGGTATCTCCCTTCCAGAAAATACCACAGCATCTGGCTGAGTTGTTTTGCGGTACTGTTGTTTATATCCTTATGCATATCGTATCCATAGATACCGACAGATCTCGCTATAGGGCTCATGCCTGCGTACTGCATCAGGGCGCATGCTTCATCACCTGTAAATCCGTTTGGGCTGAGTGTATTGGCAGGTGCATAAGCACCGGCTATTGCAGATATATCGAAACTAATCAGATCGGCATGGCGCAATACCGGTTCCATTTCTTCTATATTGTCCCTTACTTTTCCAACCCGGTAACAATCAAACCTTAATTTATCTAGGGTCTCCAGCATTTGTGGATGTACCAGGTAACTTTGAAATCCGATATGATTATAGTGACGGATAAAATTAGGCTCGCCCGTAAGCATATCCATTAAAAAATGTTCGCTGGCAGCCGGAGCATCTGTATTCAGATCAATTTTTGCATCTATGCAGACGGCTTCAATCAGTTTCCCGGAAGATTTAAAAACCTGGTATTGTGCCAGCGTGAGATCGTGACCACCACCGATGATCAACACCGTTTTTCCTAAAGAAGTAATTTCCCCGATCACCGTCTTTAATGCAACGTACGTATCACTGAGGGTTGCCCCAGGTTTAACATTGCCTAAATCGGCAATCCGCAAACCACTATGCCAATGGTATAATTTATAAAATTCGGCACGGACGTTATCCGGTGAAGCACTTTTCCTGGAGGGACCATTACCACGTTGTTCGGCGCAGCCAACCAATATGATATCAGCGAGCGAAAGGTCTGGAATTTCCCCTTCGTTGATAGTGATGTGTTTCCCAAGCTGCCCTTCACTATACCCCTGATCACCGGATATAGCGGATAGGTTAACAGGCTCCAGAAAGTCGGCAATGATTAAGCTATCGGACATGCTGCAAATGTATAGATTAATGGGGCATCGCTTCAGGGTATTCCATAACATTAATACCCGCTCCGTATCTTTACCGTATGGATCAATTGCTACAGCAGATTGCGGAGTACTCCAAAGAAATCAATGAAGCCGTTTCGGACGGTCCTGCTACACTGGAACTATACCGGATCCGTTTTCTTGGCACCAGGGGTATAGTGAAATCGCTATTTACCGAAATTAAAAATGTGCCGAATGATAAAAAAAAGGAATTCGGCCTCCTTCTTAATGAATTCAAGCAACTGGCCGAATCGAAGTTCGCAGATTTAAAAGAACAATCGGGCAACCTGTTAACAGCAAATGATGTGACCACAGATCTTACTCTGCCTGCGGATACCCTTCCGGTAGGTAGCCGTCATCCCATTTCCATCATGCGCAATACTATTATTGAAATATTTCAACGCCTTGGATTTGCCGTTGCGGAAGGACCGGAAATAGAAGATGACTGGCATAATTTTACAGCGCTCAATTTACCCTTACACCATCCTGCACGTGATATGCAGGATACATTTTATATTAACCAGCATCCTGACTGGCTGCTGCGCACACATACCAGTAATATCCAGATCCGTGAAATGGAAAAAGGAAAACTTCCGTTACGTATTGTTTGCCCGGGCCGCGTGTACCGCAACGAAACCATTAGTTCGCGCTCGCATTGCTTTTTTCATCAGCTGGAAGGATTGTATATCGATGAAAATGTTTCTTTCGCCGACCTTAAACAGACCCTCTATTATTTCGTGCAGGAAATGTACGGCACCGATATTAAAATTCGTTTCAGACCAAGTTATTTTCCATTCACTGAACCCAGTGCAGAAATGGATATCAGTTGTCAGATCTGCCATGGCAAAGGCTGCAACGTGTGCAAATATTCTGGCTGGCTGGAAATATTAGGCTGTGGAATGGTACACCCCAAAGTGCTGGAAAGCAGTAATATCGATCCTGAAAAATATACAGGATTTGCATTTGGTATGGGTATCGAAAGACTTGCCCTTCAAAAATACGGCATCAATGATATCCGCTTATTCAGTGAAAACGATGTGCGCTTCCTTCAGCAATTTACATCCGCTCTATAATTAACAATTCCGCATTTGACGGTTAAGAATACGATGACCATTCCAGATAAAAATATTCTTGTAACCGGCGGCACAGGCTTTGTCGGATCGTATGTGATCCGCGACCTGATCGTGAAGGGATACCGGGTTACGGCGATCAGACGCACCAGGAGTACTCCTTTTTATATTGACCCGGTAATTTTAGAGAAGGTCAGTTGGATTGAGGGAGATATTATGGATACCATGCTGCTGCATGAATTGATGCAGGAGGCTGATGCGGTGATACACGCGGCAGCAAAAGTATCTTTTAGCAGCAGCGACCGCGAAGAATTAATGAATACCAATATTTCCGGTACCGCTAATGTGGTGAATGCCGCAATAGAAAATTCTGTAAAACGCTTTGTATATGTGAGCTCGGTGGCCGCCTTCGGAAGAAGTAAAAAAATGGAGGTTACCGAAAAGCAGGTCTGGGAAGAAAATAAACTCAACACCAGTTATGCCATCAGTAAGTTTCGTGCAGAAATGGAAGTATGGCGGGGCATAGCTGAAGGATTAAATGCGGTGATTGTTAATCCTTCCACAATATTGGGTTATGGCAACTGGAACAGATCCAGCAACACGTTATTTAAAAATATGTATAAAGGTTTTCCATGGTACACTAATGGAACAAATGGTTTTGTGGATGTGGAAGATGTATCCGCGGTGATCGTGGCACTTATGGAAAGTACGGTAAGTGCGGAACGCTTTATTGTAAATGGGCAAAACTGGAGTTACCATCAGTTGCTGGATACCATTGCAGACGGCTTTAATAAAAAACGACCTTACCTGGAAGCTACACCCTTTCTTGCAGGATTAGCGTGGAGAGCTGAAAAAATCAAATCGGTGTTTACCGGAAATAAACCGTTGCTTACCCGGGAGAGTGCCCGCATTGCGCAGGGGTACACTGTATTCGGGAACAATAAAATTCTGACTGCGCTGCCTGGTTTTACTTTTACGCCATTGAACGAAACAATACAGAAAGCCTGCATCAGATACCTGGCAAATATTCAGGTATAATGTTTATTATTATTACCTCATACCGCACATTATGAAAAACATCTTTTTTACCATTGCCCTATCGGGTATTGCACTTGTCGCTTACGCACAGCAAAACACCTTTCTCGTTCTGGGAAAGGTAACGGACTCCGCTACCGGCCAGGTGCTTAATGGTGCATCCGCTTATTGCCAGAATACTACGTACGGTACCATTACCAACACGGAAGGTGTTTTTGGAATGCGGCTGCCAAATGGAGGATATGAGCTGATCGTGTCTTATACAGGCTATGAAAAAAAATATCTGAGGATAAGCAATACACATTCCCCCACCGATACCCTCCTTATTGCAATGACGCAGTTTGAAAAGACCCTTGCCGAAGTGGCCATCGTGGCTACCAACGAAGTGGCCGACGGATGGCAGAAATATGGAAAATTCTTCTTTGATAATTTTATCGGCACCACACCAAACGCGGGCGAATGTGCGATTCAGAATCCTGAAGCCCTTCATTTCTTCTTCACTAAAAATAAAAAACGTCACCGTCTGAAAGTAACCGCTGCCGAAGATCTCCTGATACGCAATAATGCATTGGGCTTTACCATCCGGTACCAGCTTGATTCATTCAATTACGATTACAATTCGAATATCAGCCAGTATACGGGTTATCCATTTTTTATTGAATCAGATACAACCGAAGAAGTAAAAGCACAATGGGTAAAAAACAGAGCCCGGACTTACCTTGGTTCCAGACTTCACTTCATGACCTCCTTGTATGATAGCATTGTTACAGGGGAAGGATTTATAATAGAAAAGATGGATCCTTCAGGAACATCAGGTACTGTTGTAACCAATTTATACGACAGCAGTTTATACGAATCCGATAGCAATACGGTTGTCATCAACTGGAACGGACGGTACCGGATCAGTTACAAGCGGGTAATGCCTGATAAAAAGTTCCTGGAAGAATTTAAATTGCCGGCAAACAGCCGGGCACAGGTAACCCTGCTGGATGTCAATGATGGATTTGTAGTGGAGAAGAACGGGTTTTTCTATGAGCAGTACGATGTTATAAATACCGGATACTGGGCATGGAAAAAACTGGCTGAGCTCCTTCCTTATGACTATATATTTCAGTAAAGCCGGACCTGAAAAGGAGATTTTAAAATGATCATCAACTTGCCTTATTATCAGGTATTTCAGTAAAGGTCAGCTATTTTTTATCCGTTCCCAGATCTCCGGAATACGTTTTACCCAAACAAGCTCCCTGACTTTTTTTGATGCCTCCATTGCAGGTGATCCCCAATACACTGTATTGGCAGTAAGATTGTGCCCTACACCGCTTTGAGCGTTCACCACCGCATTGTCGCCAATGGTTAATGTTTTGGATACTCCTACCTGACCCCATAATATTACCCCATTGCCGAGCGTGGTCGCTCCTGCAATAGCAGATTGGGCAGCGATCAGACAATTGTGGCCCAGCACCGTATCATGACCGATGTGAACCATATTATCCAGTTTCGATCCTTTGCCGATCCTGGTATCGTGACTCACTCCCCGGTCAATGGTACATCCTGCGCCTATCTCCACATGATCTTCAATGATCACCCTACCGCAACTTTCCATTTTTTTATACCATACTTCACGATCCTTTTTTGTGTTGTAATAAAAGGCATCTGAGCCGATAACACAGCCTGCCTGAATAATTACATGATCACCGATAATGCAATGATCCATGATGGTAACATTAGGATGTATAAGGCAGTGCTCACCTATGGAGACATGGTTTCCGATAAAGGTATTGGGATAAATAAATGTTCCTTCACCGACTGTTGCAGAAGCACTTTTTGAAATAGAAGAGAGTTCCAGGGGCCGGAAATGTTTTACTATTTTTAAATACGCTTCGAAAGGCTGATCATGCACCAGCAGTGCCTTTCCCTGGGGAACCTCTATTTTTTTATTGATAATGATAAAACTTGCTGCAGACTGAATGCACTTGTCGTAATATTTTGGATGATCAACAAAAACCAGGTCGCCAGCTTCTACTTTATGAAGTTCATTAATTCCCGTTGCATGACCGGAAGTATTGCCTACCAGCTCTGCTGAAATAAGCTCTGCTATTGTTCCTACGGATACCGGTGCTGGAAATTTCATCGTTATTTTTGTTTCAGCAAAAGTAGGTCTTAATCCAGAAAGCGTATGCATCAGAGGCTTTTCCACAAATACAAAATTCAAATGTTGATAAAATAAATGAAGATTTTTTTTCTGATAGCAAAAATTCTTTTTAATATTGTGGAAGGAAATCTATTTCCTGTTTTACTAACCCATCTACATAATGATCCTTCTGAGTCTTCAGGGGGATTTTTTTTGTCCCTTTTTTCAGTTTTAATGCTCTTCAGCAAGTTCACAAAAAACCATTAATCTCCGCAAACAGGGCTTTCTATGTTACTGTCAGAAGGGGAAAGAAGGCGGGAATAATTTTTGATACTACTATGTTTATATATTTGATTAATTACCTTTTATGGCAGAACAGAATTATTCCAATCATGTAAGATGGTATCCTCCACATCATTTTGTTTTTTATCCTGTCATCATCTCGCTGACCGTTATTGCTGTGCGGTTTGCGTATAAATATCCGGATCGCTCAATGGAATGGTGGGCTATAGCCATATTGCTGGTAATGATCACCTGGCTTTCGTTTATGCTGCGCCAGCATTATGCACTTAGTAATCAGAACAGGATCGTTCGCCTGGAGATGCGTTTACGTTATCATCAGCTCCTGCAGGAACGGTTTGAAAATATTGAATCCCGTTTTTCTTTTGGACAGATCTCTGCCCTGCGTTTTGCCTCCGACAGTGAATTACCCGCACTCGTCAAACGAGCACTGGAAGAAAATTTATCTCCTGACGCTATAAAAAGATCTATTAAAAACTGGGTGCCCGATACTATGCGGGTTTAACGGATCCAATGTTTCCAACCATGGTTCACTTAGGAAAATGATTTACCGCTATAGCGCTGCTGATCTTTATTAGTTATCAGATTGATATTTATATGCTACATATACGATAGATTCTGCCTCCACGCCAAAAGGCATCTGCAGAATTTCTACACCGTGATTGTCTACAGCAAGAGACGCCCCTATACAATCCCATCCTTTCCATGGTCCATCGATTATCGGGCCTACATTACTTACACCGATAATATAAGTGGAGAACTTCTCTGCTATAGGCAGGTAGGCGTCCCGCCATAACTGGCCATAGTGTTCTTTTTCATTATCAAAATCCGGAGGCACAGCCCAGGAACAAGGTGATAATATAATCTGAGGTTCCATGCGCGCAAGCGCTGTAGTGATGGACCTGTCCTCAATAATAGCATCGGCACATATCATGATACCGATCCTTCCGATTGCTGTATCCACCACATTAATCCTGTCCCCGGTAGCATAATATGGCTTACCGATATCCAGCTCGTTGATCTTACGGTGTTTCAATAGTAAAATACCATCGGGATTGATCAGCACCGCAGTGTTGTAATGTTTGTTGCCGTCTTTTTCCGTCATCCCTGAACAGATGTACAGCTGGTATTTTTTTGCCAGGGCAACAAGTGTTGTAAATACTTTTCCGTCAGGGATGGAGCTGGCATTGAGTAAACTGCCCGGATGCGTCCAACCGATATCCATGCATTCGGGCAATATGGCAATACCGGCACCATTTGCTGCTGCCTGTGCCACCAGCGTAGCCGCTTTTTGCAGGTTGACATCCATTTCATTGCCTTTTACGCTCATCTGTATCATAGCCACTTTGATCACTTTTTCCGTCATTACTATTTCTTTTGAAGATTTACTGCTCCTTTTGGATAACCGGTACAGGCCTTCCATAATTGCTAAGATACGAACGAGAAAACCACATTGCATGGCTAAACCTTAAGCAGCCAGTCCGGATAAGCTGACCGTAAAGGACCAAATGCTTTGTTCAACCTTAGTTTATCAACATAGAATTCAGCGGGAGGGTTTACATTATTATTGTATCAGGGGATCAATGACCAAGCCTTGTTTTTTGCCCATTTTTAAATCAGTTACTAAAGTGGAAATTAATTTTACATTTTTTCCTAAAATATCTCCTTCCAGTTTATTCCCTGAAATTTCTATTTTTTTGCATGCTTCCAATGTAAACATAAATTTACGCTGGTGAAAGGGCTTAAATCTTGTGGAACGTTTCAAAACATTATTGCTGAATACCAATCCTTCCGTTGATTTCGCATATAGCACAGGAAAATCAAATGGATTAAAAATATTGTCAATAATGCGTATGTTTTTGTGAAATGGCTTCTTAATGTTGACGGTGGGAATAATTGGATAAATACTAATTATGCCTTCACAAAACTCATACATAGAAGTATTGCATGCATCATTAAAAATATTGTTTTGTATCAGCACATCTTTAACAGCCCCTGACTCGTACCAACCATTGGCATCGCCCGCAATTAATATTGCAGAACCACTAGACTCAAAAATATTGTTTTCTATAACTACTTTTCCTGATGAGGTAACCAAAATACCACGGGCCCGGTTGCTACCGAAAAAACTATTTTTTATTAAAACATCCGGAACCCAGGTCAGGTTTTCCAGTGCATCTCCTGCTTCAGTAAATTTTGGCAGAGGCTCTTTAAATGTAATTTCAAATTCACGGGAATTTAATACAATGAATGAATCTACCTCACCTAAGCCAAACGTATTCATGGCATCATTTTCAATAAAGCCGATACGTTCATCCGGCCTTCCCCATGGCAGGCTAATGCTTTGCTCATGCATGAATTTGCAAACCAGTTTTTTCTCTCCCAGCTTTTTTATAATCCTTACACTTGTACCATGCACATTAACTGGATCATCCATCAATCCTAAAAATCTGCAGTTGTTCACTTCGATTTTCCCTTTGCAATTCGAAAAATGAAATCCATCATCGTGGCCTGACAAGTACCTGTTCTTTAATAAGTTCGGAACAAAATTGATGGAGTCAAAAATTAAATTTTCTGAATACTGGCATAAAATCCCCAGGCCCGTATTTTGGTACATATTAATGTTTTGTACCCTTATGTTTTTGCTATTGGCAATAAAAGCGCCTGCATGATCTCTTGCACTATGGCGTAGTATTAAATAATTTCCAACGGCTGGCCAAAAAGCTTTTCACTTTTTGGGTTAAACTCAAATGGAATATCATAAATATTGAATTGCCACAGATTATTCCATTCTTCGGGCAAAAAAGATGTATTTTTATTTTGTGGCAGTAGGATAATATATAACCCATTGGTTCCATTTTCCCAGGGACCATATCGCGGGTAAACCGTTTCTTTTAATTGTGCAAACGCCGATATCGCACAAATAAAAATAATAAATAACAGCACGTATGTTTTGCAATTCATCATTTAATATTCAAGGTCCTTTATTGCCAACTATTTTATTCTGCTAATATGCAGGCAATACCTCTGGCCATCACCGTTGCCGGTAAGTCAAGGCATATATAACCATCTTTATTATTCTCCCATGGAGATGCTAAAATGTCAATCCTATAATTTCCCTGCGCCAAAACAAATCTAGAGAAACCTAGAAAAAAAGAAAGTAAGAATACTATTTTATGCATATAAACGGTACAATTTTAATTTATATGTTTCAAAGTAAACATATCGACCTCTTCCTTTAAATGACCCCATCCGGCTGATATACACTGAATAGAGGTTTCAATAAACATAAATTTTTCCTGCTTTTTATAGCAGCTTCTGAAGAAATTGCTTTGCAACAACTACTTCTTTATTCCATTGAGTGCCTTCTGCACCTTCCCGTTCTATAATAACCGGACCGGTATAACCATTGGCCTTAAGTTTTTTAAATAATGAAGGGAAATCAACTTTTCCTTCCCCTATCGGAACTTCTTTGCCCAAATTACGGGCATCTGTAGGGTAGAGGCCATCTTTCGCATTAACCAGCTTCACGAATTTGCCATACACATCTAAAGCATGATATGGATGCCCCCGATCATACATAATTAAATTAGCTGTATCCATTCCTACACCCTGGTTTTCAAACCCTACATCCAGGATGGTGCGCAGTAATGTGGTAGGAGACTCCTGCCCCGCATGATAAAGAAATTGCTGGTTGTTACCAGCACAATGACCCACTACTTTTTTTAAAGCTTCCACTACAGGTTTATAATTTGGATCATCAGGGTTTTCGGGCAAAAATCCAACATGGGTTTCTATCATGTCAATACCACATTCGCTGGCAAGCTCAGATAACTGTATCAAAGCATCTACTCTTGCTTCCCGGTACATTTTACTTACCAGACCGATATCCTTCTGACCCTCATAAAAATCCCATGTGGTGTTCCCGGGTCCCAGTGTAAACAGAGCAAGCACTTTTATATCGTACTTGTGCATGGCTTCTTTTAATGGTTTAGCCATATCCTTTCCATAGTGGCCGGTATATAGTTCGCATGTCTTAAATCCCAGGGCACTAATGCGTTTAAAACTGCTGTCGATATTCTTTCCTTCAAGGGCAATATATATTCCTACCTCTCTGGTGTCAGCAATTCCAGTACTCGAAAAAATTTTATCCGGTAGCAGGTTTACCGCCATTAGGCCCATGGTGTTTTGCAGAAATTTGTATCGGGTTATCGACGGCATCGTGTTTGTATTTAAATTGTAAAACTTTTGGCAATTCCGATTGGTACGGAAAATCCATTAATCAAACTGCGAAAGTCTTATACCATGCTCTATCTTTTCAGTAGAAGAGGTAATATCGTTCCAGGTAACTGGTTTACCTGCTTTCACAGCATTTCGTCCCATAATCGCTGAAATAGTTGATTCGGCACAGGATTGCGCTTCATTTAGATACCTGCCAGATTCTATGCTGTTGATAAAAGCCTTCCCTTTATTCGGATCTGCATCATGAAGAGAGGATAAGAAAATCCCTGCTTCCTTTTGTTCTGGCTTGAGTGTTTCTGAGCCTTTTGCTATACCGGAATCCCAGGGGTGTTCGCCATTTATAAAAACACCCCCGCTATAATGAGCTTCAGCGGTGCCTTTGGTACCAATAAATCTGGCACATACATCGCCCCAGTAAGGGCCGAATTGTGTTGCATGAAGGCTTACATTTATATTTTGCGGGTATCGGTATATCAACTGATAATCGCGAAATGTGTTACCATATGAAGGCGCACCCTTTCTTCCTCCTGCTCCTACTACGCTTTCAGGATGCGATTTAAGTGCCCAATTGCAAACGTCTAATATATGAATAGCCTGTTCCGTTAATATGCCACCACATAATTCTTCAAACTGATAGTGGTTACGTACGGTAGCTTCATCACTTGTCATATCTTTAAATTTTCTAACAGGAATCTGAGAAGCCAGATAAAATAATTGCCCAGTAACAACCTCTCCAATATCACCACGGTGAATTCTTTCTATCATTTTAATATACGGCGTGGCATGCCGAATTTCAAAACCAAAAACACTGCTTAATCTACCATTAATTTTTTCACCTATCTTCTTTACATGGTTACAGCCCTGAACATCGATCGCTGCAGGCTTTTCGCAATAAACATGTTTTCCTGCTGCAACTGCAGCTTCAAAAAAATCTGGATGTGTGTATGAGGGAGAAGAGATCAACACCGCATCCACATCTTTATTATCCAGTAATTTCAGGTATGCTTTAGAACCTTTATATAGATTTGACTTAGGCACTTCAGGCAACCCTTTTTTAGCATTAAGCCCATTGAATTTTGGAAGCGCCTGTTGTATCTGATCATCAAATAAATCGGCTATTGCGATAATATTTATGTTGTTATTTTCCGACATTGCTGAAAGAACTGCTGTTCCTCTGCCGCCGCATCCAATAATACCAACGCGTATTGAGGAATTAACTTTGGATCCAAAAATAGTACTTGGTTTCAAAATGGTAACTGCTGAAATAATAGCAGCATTCTGTAGAAAAGATATTCTATTCATGATTTAATGTTATTTGATGATTTAAATTTACTTTCCGCTTCCGTTCAGGCTTGCTGGCGAAAGCTTTAAAACAATTGTTTCGTGGGCTGCAATTTTTCCACCCCAATTGCTTACTCCCTTACTGTTATTTGTTTTTTGCCAGGAATCTTTTACCGAATAATTACCGATTAAACCTGCGTCTTTAAAAGACAGATTTAACTCAAAAGCTGCATTGCTTTTATTTAATAACCCTAAAGCAAAACTTCCATCAGACAGGGGCTTCACTAATACATCGTATACATTTGTTGTGATTACCCTTTTTGCTTGTTTACAAAGCGTATCCTGGTTAATTGAAATTATTTCCCTGTTTTTCAAAATATCCAATGATGTCTGGTTGAGTTTACTGATGTCAGCACTTAAAAACAAGGGTGACGCCATTAAACACCAGAGGCTCATCTGCGTTCGGTATTCCACATCAGTACATCCACCTATGTGACCTTCAGCAGAGCCTGCTTTACCAGTACCGTACAAACCCACCACTAACATGTCCGGGTCATTAAAGCCATAAGGACCAGCCAGCCTGTCCAGCATAATGCAGCTTTCATATGCCTGTATAATACCTCTTCTAAACGGGTTTTTAGTTGTCCATACATCCCGTATATCATAATCTATGCGCCAGTTACTGCCTGCAGACTTTACCCAGTCTTCAGGATAATGACCGCCCCAAAAAGCAAATGCGATTG
>JAYUXA010000272.1:0-5953 GCA_043753245.1 Chitinophagaceae bacterium | reverse complement strand
CCTGTGGTATCTGGTTACTGAAAGGCAGGGCGATTTCCAGTTCCACCATGGCATTGGAAAAAGCATCCCACTTGCCTAGCAACGAAAGATAAGTTTGGGGTTTAATCTTTCCGCGTTTGGGTATTACCTGCGGTCGCGGCCCAAGTATATGTCCTGCCAATACATAGAGCTGTGTAGCCTGGTTGATACTTTCTATCGTATCCTGCCGGAAAAGATAATCTCCCCATGCTACCAGATTATCTATATACTTCATCACTACCCATTTCATATAAGCAACGAGCCGGCCGCGGGCAAGCAGATGAGGATTGAACGGATTATTTCTCCAATCATTAATTTCTGTATCCTTTGTATTAGGTTTTAGTTTATTAAAAATTTCATCCAGCACATGTTTAGCATCCATTTCTTTAAAAGGAAGGAATTGCCAGAAACGATCTTCCGAATTTCCATCTGCGATTGGATTGAAAACATAATGAAACCATTTCATGGATTCTTCAAACTGTTGCGATTTGCTCAGCCCATCTGCCAGCATCATGGGTGTATGAAAGAACAATTCCCAATTGTAAATAGAATAGGGACGCTTAAGCTCATGGTAACTATTCCGGGTTTGTGGGTTATTGTCCTTATCATATCCACCAAACACATCGTCCTTATCGGTGTTTCGGTCAGGGCTATCCACCGGGAATCTGAAAAATGCGTCCAATTGCTGCGCATTGATGATGCCAAGCAGTTTCATCGCATCTGAATGATGAAAACTGATTGGGGTACCATCGTATAAAGGTTCAAGGGTATACGTAGTGGCTGAGCCATCATTGAACAGGTGGCTCACAGCATCATCTGACTGTAACGATACGATATTCCAATCGAAATGATGAAATCGGTCAATCCAGACTGGCGATCTGGTGTACGTATAGGTCTGCCTGGGAAAAGCGGTAATGATGGAACCATCAAATTCAAAAAATCCTTTGTTTGCGAATTGATTAATGCCATTCTGATTCTGGGAATAATCAACTTTAATTCCTACGAGGTTACCTGTATCCGATAATACCGGTTCAAACCGATACCGTGAAATATCAGGCGTAACAGGTACTTTGTCTGCGATGAATTGAGCATAGGCGGATTTGTAAGCATAAAAAACCGATTCATAGTCGTCTGGTTTCATAATAAGATCCAAATAATCCTTACTTTCTACTTCCTGGTCCCATGCCTTGGTATAGCGGTCCCATTCCCGTTGTTTATCATTCTGTGCCGCATTAAGCCATCTTGTTCTTTTGAGCACGGCAGTTTTATATTTGATCCGTCTGTCCTGCCAGGCATCGATGATCTTCTTCTTTGCTTTTGCAACAGCATTGAAATGATCCCAGAACCGATAATAGGTGACCGAATCCGGAATGTCAGCAATTGCATCTTTGCTCACCTGCTTTGGTGTCCATTTACCATTCCTGTATTCGCTGCAGGCCATTTTAATTTCCCAGTATTCGAGTGATTTAGTGCCACTGGAGGAGTCGGCAGAAGAATCAGCAACCGATTTGGAGCCGGCATAAAGATCATTTGATTTGGTTTTTCTCACAAACTGGGGAAAAAAGATCAGTAACCTCCCATTCCACTTATACGGTATCAGGTAGCAGCCGTTACCAATGACCTTTTTGTAATTTTCATTTAGTATATAATTTTTTGTTGTGATGGAATAGCCATCAAATCCTTCATATTGTTCATATCCACTCCCTTCCTTAAATTCCTTTAAGTCTTCCATATCATAACTGGGTATATCAGCTTGTATTTTTTCCCATGGATACCAGTTGCCGGCAGGGATATCTAAATACCGGTAATAAAAAAAGTAGGGGGCATTGCGGGTCCGGGCAAATACATGGAGCATTTTGCCTTTGTTAATGGTTTGACCGCTATCCATATAGGATTCCGCTTCAACATATACGCCTACTACCTCCATATTTCCCACTTCGTCCAGCTTGTAGAGATAGTTTTTTAATGCATCCTGTACATTCTGTTTATTGATATCTTTTTGAAGCAGTTCACTTTCTAGTTCTTTAAAGAAGTTGCTTTTGTCGTCACGCAGATTGCTTTCGATCCAGTTTTCGGGATATAAAAATACCTTCCTGTTAGCTTCCCATACGCGGTAACGCTGCATCCATTCCCAGCGTTTGCGGTCAAGCAGACCTGGTGGAATATCCATGTGTTCATTTACCTGGTTTGGCAAAACGTTGCTATGTGCTTTTTCCAGTCCCAGGAAGCAACGCTGAATAAATAACTGAACGGACGATATAGCCTGTTTGATCCTGGAAGTTTCCATACAGGCATCCATCTGTACATCGATCAGAAAAAATTCAAATAAGCCATCGGCGTCCGGTACGCCCCATTTTATAAGTGCCGGTTGTACCAGCAGGCAGGCGATCAGTGCATTTTTCTGGTTCTCTCTCAATTGATCATTCAACGGTTTTGCTACCTGCTCCCAATCATCCTGATCGTAAAGGGCCCGGATGGCATGCTGAATGCTCCGGGCAATCCGGTGGTGGTCACCGAAATTCAAACCGGGAGTTGCCCAATCGAAAAGAAGATCGATTTTTATATTGATCTTTTCCGCCACTTTCAATGCTCCCTGAATGTTAAGCAGACTTATCTCATTGCGGAATAATTCAGGTTGGAGAATATTAAAGTGATTGGCCTGAATAATATGCCGAACACTTTCTTTCTTCCATTTAGTAAGCTCTTCAATTTTTTCGGATAACTTTTGAGCCCGCTCCTCTGAGCTTAACAACCTGATGGCCTGAGCAGCTGCACTCCGCGTCCAGGCAAAGAAACTAAGAAGCCTGGCATCGGTTTGCGGCAGCGAGTTCCGCAAGCCCGCATAAGACTCTATACGCAAAAAAGAACTTAGTTTTATCTTATTGAAATCCACATTGTCAAAATCTGCCTTATTTTTCGCCAGGTATCTTATTTCATCTGCCGTTAACTTAAATCCATTGATCAATAAAGCTACCTTTTGCAAAGAAGCCAGCACTTCCGTCATGGCATTCCCGGCGTAGCGCGGCAATAAAGAAACAGAAGGGATAAGGGTAACAGAAGAGGTAGCCACTTTCCAATAAATATCCTCCACGCTTAATGCCGCGAGATCCAGTTTGTACACCTTATCTGACTGGAATTTATGAATATCACTCCACCATTCACGCGGAAACCGTTCTACGAAGGCGACAGCGCTGTCTTCAATCGTCATGACCGGTTTCACCGTTATGTTTTTTACAACAAAATTATACTGCCCGGTAGCGGGGGAAATCAAATAGCCATTCCATCCGGGCTGACCGGGGTTTGGCGGTTTATTGATGTTTTCAAGAAAGCTGTATAAAGGAACTGATGGCGTGCCTGTTTGTAAAATTTCAGTCAGCACCAGGTCGGTTGTTATACTGTCCAGATTAGTTTGAGTTGAAAGAGTATTTACAATAAAGCGATGCGTCAGTTCCTTACGCAGATAAGGTAAAAATATTTGCAGGAATTTTTCTCTCTTTGCAGGAGCCGTCTGATCACCGCTGGGATCATTGCTATCAGCCGATCCTAAAAAAGCCGTGTCAGCGGCGTTGAAAATACTGCTGAACGTTTCGCTGATCAATTTTGATTGTTGGGTTATGATATTATTTAACGCACCATCCAGTGAATTGCCGGGGCTCAGATACTTCCGAATCGTGTCTATGCCTATGTTCTGGCTTTTTCCTAATTCTTTTTTATAAGCATCTTCCAGCAGTAGCCGGTTCAGCCGGTTAAGTTCTTCACCTCCGGCAGGATTTTGCGCAGCCAGCGCTATTGTTACCGGTGAAAGCGTGACACTGGTAAACTGAGGGGCAATAGAAGCAGGACCTGTAATTATCGTGTTCATTTCAAGGATCAACACATCCAGTTGAGCCTGTCTGTCTGCCGGTGCCTGAGAAAGTATAGTCTGGCTGCTGACTGCAAACTGAGCCCATAAAAATTGTGAAACAGCATCCCGGGTAATCGCCGTCAGCTTACTGACCAGACCCGCAAGGTCTTTTATATCATCGGGAGAAAACAATGAAGAGCCTTTCTTTTCGGCATCTGTCAATACGCCTGTTATCTGCAACGATCCTTTTGTGCTGTCATACCTGATTTTTCTCCGGAGCAGCGGATAATTTTCCTGACGGAAATATTCATAGTCCCGGATAGTAGCCGGAGCAACCAGAGGAAGAGGTCGAAGGAGGTCTTTTATGCCGGCAGGGCAATCAGCTGAAAATACAATTGTTCCTTCCAGAATGGCTGTTATTATTTCTGCTGTTTCCTGGTCGTACAACAGGCCTGCTTTTTCCTTTACCAGATCAGAGGTAGCCAGCGTCTGTCTTTCTTTTATCTGTTCTGCAGGATCAGTGGCGGCGGGATCTCCTTTGATATTCTGATGCGCCTGCTCAATATCATTCACTCCGTCATATAGTATCCTGGCCAGATGCAGCACTGTTTTTTGTGTGGGTGCTAATGGTTTTTGAGGATTATCCAGGTCATTGATAATGTAATTAAGCTGCAGATAAGTAAACCCCGCATCCTCCATTCGTTTCCATTGTTTAAATAATAACACCGTACTTTCTGCGTTTGCAAAAGGATCTGCAAATAGTGGCAGTACATTTACAAGATCGGCTGCTTCAATACCAAGGAGTCTGGACAAAAGACGGTACCGGTAAAGTAGCGAAACGTTCTCAAGGGTTAATTTATCTACTGCCTTATACTTCAGTATCGCGCCGATATCATCCTTTTTAAGATTCAATGCCGCCATCAACACTGGTTCATGCTTCGCGATTTCTTCTGTTGCGTTCGGAAGATACCGGCCTTCGGCGTCACGAAAAACACCATCGACGTTAACCAGGTTATGTGTCAGGAATAATCTTTTATATAATGATTTTTCCCCTGCAGTACTGATCGTGCTCCAGAACGTGAGTAGTTTGATCAGTTCAAGTCCGCTCTGTTCGTAAAGTTTTTTAACGCCCGCCAGTTGATGAAGGACATCCGGTGAGATTTCGAAAGCATTGTTCCTGCCAAAAGCCGCAACTGCACTATCTGTTTCATTGATCGTCCATCGGAGTTTTCGCCATAAGCGAATGAAGCGATGGATACGGTCATATTCTTCTGTAAGCAGGAAAGAGCCATCAAGATGGATCAAACGAACTGTTTCAAGATCGCATGTTTCCATCTGCCTGGTGATCAGGTACGTTTTTCCCGCAACCTCTGCAAAAGTTCCCTTCTCTCCATTGTTTCCTGTAAATACAATTTTTTCCCAGCCTGCGGCTGTTTGATTGTATATCGAAACAAGCCCGGATGATTTATCTACCGATCCTGTTATTTGTCCGGTAGCTTCATTTACGATATTGCATTTGCTGATGATGTATCCTGTATCGGTAAGGCGATTGTCATTGTTGAAGAATAATTTTCCGTCAATGCATCTGGTGCCATTATCCAGTACGATGATCCTGCCTATTTTTTCAAAATTATCAAGCACCCAGATTTTAATATCTTCCGGTTTCAATAACGTGTTCTGGGTTCCTGACTGACATTGGTCCTGTCCTGTTAAACCGCTGAGAATTTCTTCCACAGCGGGATTGGTGATCAGGCTGATCATTAACATCACCAGTTGGTATTTATCCGTTGGCTGAGCTCCCGGAATTACTAAAGATTGTAAAAACCTATAACTGAATTGTATGCGTTCCATAATATACAATGCCTGTTGCTCTGGTATATTAGGATTTAAACATTTTGTTTTTAGCAGTTCCACCAGTTCCAGGTATTGCAATCCAGTCCGTTTCAGACACTGATCTTTTACAAAAGTCAGACCTTCCTTTACCGTTTCATTGGTGCTCAGCATGGAAGATTCCAGGGAATAACCATAATACTCGTGTACAGGTTTTACTCCGATCCTGTTTTTATATTCCTGTTCTGCATGAATAATAAC
>JAYUXA010000271.1:0-2768 GCA_043753245.1 Chitinophagaceae bacterium | reverse complement strand
TGACAGCCGCATTGAGAAATGCTATCATCCGGATTGCAGAAACAAAGAAATCCGAAGAAAATAAAGGAGAGAAAATGCACATGCTGTATAATTTTCTTACGGGAACAGAGTTCCGCCAGCAGGTAGAAGCGATCGTGGAAGGATTTGTATCCATGAAAAATTCCATTATAAAAGAACGGATACAAATGGAAAAAATGTGGAAGGAAAGAGAAAAACAAATTGAAAAAGTACTGATCAATACTTCAGGGATGTATGGATCGGTGAAAGGTATTGCCGGTACTTCCATAAAATCGATTCCTTTGCTGGAAGGAGAAACGGAAGATATGGAGTGATCACGTAATCAGCCAGGCCAGTACAAGGCTTCCGAATATTCTTACTTCCACGGTCACCTTTATTGGTTCATGTTTGCAGAAAATAAAAGGAAGCCGGATGGTTTCATTGGCGTTGATGACGATTTTATTACTGTCAAGACGAATATGATTTTTGAAATCGACTTTGCCTTCTCCGTACCATTTGTAAATGGCTTCTTTTGCGCTCCACAATACCGTGACCAGCTGCGTGTGCAATGCAGAAAAGTCCTTCCACTCCTGTAAAACCGCTTTTTCCTGGTCATTTAAAAACTTTCCTGAAATGCGGATGATACCGGGGCTGACCAACTCAATATCTACTCCTACCCTGCTGGTCCGGCTGGCGATAGCTGCAGCGAAATTGGCACAGTGAGATATGGAAAAATGATATTTCTCATCGTGCAGAAAAGGTTTTCGGGTATCCGCTATCTTTATCTCTTCCAGCGGAAAATCAGCATATAAAAAAGGAAGGAGGTATCTTCCCGCGAGATGCTGCAATCGTTTATAAGGATGGGTAACCTGTTGATTTACGGGCACTCTCTGAAGGAAAAAACCTTCAGGCTCTTCGATCTTCCATATCCCCAGGGAGGTGGAATCGTTGATACTATGTTGAAAAAATATGGACACCGGGTTCTTTTACATTGCAGATTTAAGATTTATTTGCAGTGTATCAAAATAAACCACCCTACCTAACATGATTTTATCGGATTCAAGGATACTGGAGGAAATAGAAAAGGGGACCATAAAAATCGAACCTTACGACAGGGAATGTCTTGGAAGTAATTCATACGATGTGCACCTGGGCAAACACCTTGCCACCTATCGCGATCATATACTCGATGCTAAAAAACACAATGAGATTGAATATTTTGAAATCCCCGAAGATGGATTTGTGCTTTATCCGCATGTATTTTATTTAGGCGTTACGCAGGAGTACACGGAGACCCACGCGCATGTTCCATTTTTAGAGGGCAAGTCTTCTACAGGCAGACTGGGCATTGATATTCATGCCACCGCAGGAAAAGGTGATGTAGGATTCTGCGGCAACTGGACACTGGAAATTTCCGTGAAACAACCGGTAAAGATCTACAGAGGAATGCCCATCGGCCAGTTAATTTATTTTCCGGCGGAAGGAACTATTCTGGTGAAATACGATCAGAAAAAAAGCGCCAAATACAGCGGCCAGCCGGATCGCCCGATAGAAAGCATGATGTGGAAGAATACGTTTTAAATCCTCCCGTATTTTTTATAATAAGCGATCAGCATCGCTATTACTTCATTGTAACTTAATTTTCCCGAAGGTTGTTCGTTAGCTCTTAAATAGTTTGAATACAGTCTGTCGATGAGTTCCCCGGCAGGATTGGAATAGCTCTGGAAAAAACGCGACAGCTCTTTGCGGTCGTTCACTACGCCCGGAGAAAATTGCTCTCTGATCTTGCGTAATGCTGCGGAGTCCGATACATACAAATACCTGGAAGCATACAAATACATGTCGAAGTAAACGGAATATAAAAAAGAACTGTCTTCAGATGCTGCAGCAGAAAGATATCCGGCAAAGTTGGCTTCACTTTCTTTGGCATAACCCAGCTGATGGCCTATTTCATGGCAGGTTGTAAATGGACTTATAAATAACGGAACAGCCGTATTCACCTGTGCCTCCCCGGAAAACGGATTGTAATAACCAGTGAAGCCCAGGTAATTTCCAAGATAACTATACAAAGAAGGTTTAACGGAAGGAAATGAGTACTGTAAAAACGGAGCTTGTTTAATATTTGCATACGATTGCACGGCCTGACGGAAAAGTTGTTTTTTAACCGCTAATGCCGGCCTTGATCTTTCCGAGGCAGATTGCAGTGCATTCATTTTCTCTGCCAGCAGTTGGGTTACGGTAGTCAGCTCTGCATTGGTATATTCATTGTCCTTTAATTGGAGCTGTTGACGGATACCCACACGGTTATAATTCAATCCCCATAACGAATTAAAGATTACATACACCAGCAGTACTCCACTGATACTGTTTACTGCCACCTTTTTTAAATAAGGAATACTAGTCTCCCTGCTTTTTATTCGTTTAATCACCTTAACCAGTTGCGCGATAAGCCAGATGCCGGCGGCTCCGTAAAAAAGATCTCCAACGCTAAAAGGAATCCATCCCAGCAGTACTCTTTGCAAACCTGCGATATAGGGATAAAGTCCGTTTGAATAATATTGCTCTACTGCATAGGGAAACAAAGAAAAAACTTTGATAAAGAACGCACAGAGTACCAGTATTAACAGCCGGGTATTTTTTCGGAACATTCTCAAAATTAAAGAATCGCTGGATACACAGAATGCCTTGTATCGTCTACATTTGCTGCATGAACCTGGAATTTAATAAAAATGAAGACGTAATGAAGCTGGCCGTCAGCCTTTTACGCCAAC
>JAYUXA010000270.1:0-5968 GCA_043753245.1 Chitinophagaceae bacterium | reverse complement strand
CTTTTTATACCGGCCAGGGTGCCAGACTGCAGCGGGCACTTATTCAGTATTTTCTTGATTTTAATAATGCTGCGGGGTACACAGAATATATCCCGCCGTTTATGGTGAATGCCGAATCCGCTTATGGCACGGGACAATTACCGGATAAGGAAGGACAGATGTATTTCGCGACCGCAGATAATTTTTATCTCATTCCCACCGCTGAAGTTCCGCTAACCAACATTTACCGGGATACTATTATCAAAGAATCCGATTTACCGGTAAAAATGACCGCCTACACTCCTTGCTTTCGCCGGGAAGCAGGTAGTTACGGAAGTGATGTAAGGGGACTGAACAGGTTGCATCAGTTTGATAAGGTAGAGTTGGTGCAACTGGTAAATCCGGATAATAGCTATGCTGTCCTAGATGAAATGGTGGCCCATGTGGAAAGGTTGATTGTTTCTCTCGGACTGCCTTACCGGTTACTCAGGCTTTGCGGAGGAGATATGAGCTTTGCTTCGGCGCTTACTTATGATTTTGAAGTATACAGTGCGGCGCAGGATAAATGGCTTGAGGTAAGTTCTGTGTCTAATTTTGAATCTTTTCAAAGCAACAGAATGAAAATCAGATCCAGAATTGAAGGAAAAAACCAATTGTTGCATTCGCTTAATGGAAGTTCTCTGGCATTGCCCCGGATTCTGGCAGCACTTCTGGAAAATAACCAGGAAAACAATTTTATTCGTGTCCCTCAGCCTGTAGTGCGCTATTTTGGGGCAGAAACTATCGGATTAAAATAAGGTTTCCTTTTTTTATATGCTGAATGCCTGCAAGATCGGTTCCGCGGACCATCCAGATATAAGTACCTGCAGGCTGGTCAAATCCATTGAATGTTCCATCCCAGCCGGATTGCGGATCTGTGGAACTATACAGCAACTGTCCATAACGGTTAAAGACCTTAAAAACCTCCAGGGAAACCATGCCTGCTGCAACGATTTCGAACCTGTCGTTTTTACCATCTTTGTTAGGAGAAAAAGCATTGGGAACATAGAATTCCGGACAGGGAATGGGCCGGATAACTATAGAATCCGTCAGGAGAGCGGAAATACAACCTTCTTGTGTTTCCACTTTTAAGGTAACCTTGTTCTTACCTGTTAATTGCACTGATCCCGGGTCTTTTGAAGAATATAATTGCCCTGCAACAGACCAGCTCCATTTGTTTATTGTTCCAAATTCCACTTTGGAAGAATCAGTGATCAGCAGGGTTGAACCGATACAGGGCTGTGCAGGAAAATAATGGTAATCGGCCACAGGCCTGGATCCGGATACTATTGTTTTTACAAAAGGCGGAGTAATACATCCGTCATTGCCTAAAATGGAAAGGCCTACTTCATAGTTCCCAGGTTTTGGAAAAACATGTGGTACGGGGTCACGTACAGAATCCCTGGTACCGTCTCCAAAATCCCAGTACCATTTTTCAATGGTCCCAAAAGAAAAAGAACTATCCTTAAATACTACAGGCAGTGGAAAGCAGGTAGGAGCAGCCTCCAGCATAGTAAAAGACGGATTTAGAGAGGTACATACCTTTTGCACATTGGTACTGCCTCCCGTAGCACCAGTAAATCCCCAAAACACCATTGGGTCATTTTGAAAAATATCCTTTACCAGGTCTACGGATGCCTGAACGCGGTCTGCCCCATCTATTTGAGTGTTAAGCAGCTTCGTTTGGGCGTTCCAGATAATGCGAAGCGTATGAAAAGCGCAATCTTCGATATTTCCTTCAGAAACCAGCACAGGCAAGGGTAACGCGAGATCATCTGTAGCACTATGAACCACATTGCCATTTTTCAGGATAGAGATATTGTCGTAGACCGGATCGTTGTTGTTAGAATTCTGCCAGGTGTCTATGGCTATACCAACAGAGGGAGTGATTCCGGCATAGCCGAGGCCTTCGCCCGTTGTGCCGACTTTTGTGCTGATGGGTTGCAACACAAATGCAATACCATCGGCACCGTTTTCATCGGTACATCCGAGGTATACATTAAACTTAAAATCAAAGGATTTTGAAAGGTCGATCTTATTCTCATTCCACAACGAACCCGACTGGGTCTGTCTGTCAGTGGTCAGGGTGTAACAATTACAGTTGTCCTGGGTTGCACTTCCATTCAGATGATACGGATTAACGGTCTGTGCGTAGGCATACCCTGCTGAAAGCATAAGTAAGATTGATCCTGCGTACCCGCCAACCGGTCGGCTCATAAAAGAAGAATGATTTCTATTTCTACCAGCCCTGCTTAGCTACTCCTGCTGCGATAGCATCAAGCGCTTTTTGCTGGCCTAAAAGAGTAGTGAGCTTGTTGCCTTTACCATCATTGCCCTGTGCCATATACGCACCTTTGGCTGTTTTAGTAATGATTGCATCTATGATAGGAACATTTTTTTCCTTGGTCTTAACATTATAGGCAGTAAGCAGTACTTCCGACATAAGATAGATATTTTATAATTTTAAAGATAGCAATAATTGAATACCGTCACCTAATATTTATTTATTTTTAATTCATTCACCCTAGATATCCAGTTTTGCATATTTCGCATGCGATTCAATAAATTCTCTTCTTGGGGCTACTTCGTCGCCCATAAGCATACTGAAAACTCTGTCTGCTTCGGCAGCACTGTCGATACTCACCTGCTTCAGTGTGCGGGTAGCCGGGTTCATGGTAGTTTCCCAGAGCTGTTCGCTGTTCATTTCCCCTAAACCCTTGTAGCGCTGGATATTAACCGAGTCGTCCTTACCATTACCCAGTTTTTCTACCAGGCCTCTCCGCTGCTCTTCAGTCCATGCGTACGCCTGTTCTTTTCCTTTTTTTACAAGATAAAGAGGGGGCTGGGCGATGTATACATATCCCTGTTCCACCAGCTCTGTCATATAACGGTAAATAAACGTCAGGATAAGGGTAGCGATATGACTTCCATCAACATCGGCATCCGTCATAATGATCAGTTTATGATAGCGCAGCTTGATGATGTTTAGTGCCTTAGGGTCGTCCGGGGTGCCGACAGTTACCCCCAGGGCAGTGTACATATTACGTATTTCTTCGTTCTCGTAGATCTTATGCTCCATTGCCTTTTCCACATTAAGGATCTTTCCACGCAGCGGTAAAATAGCCTGAAAGCTTCTGTCCCGGCCTTGTTTTGCGGTGCCCCCTGCAGAATCTCCTTCCACCAGGTACAATTCGCAGCGTTCAGGATCGCGTTCAGAACAATCGGCCAGTTTACCCGGAAGGCCGCCGCCACTGAGTACACTTTTTCTCTGCACCAGCTCACGCGCTTTTTTAGCTGCTGCCCGGGCCTGCGCTGCCAATATTACTTTTTGAATAATGCTTTTCGCCTCCCGGGGGTTTTCTTCCAGGTAAGCCACCAGCATTTTGGATACAGTGCTATCTACTACCCCCATCACGTCACTGTTACCCAGCTTTGTTTTGGTCTGGCCTTCAAACTGCGGCTCGGGAACCTTTACCGAGATGATACAACTCAATCCTTCCCGGAAATCATCTCCCTCAATTTCCACTTTCGCCCTTTCAAATAAACCCTGTTTGTCACCATAGCTTTTAAAAACACGCGTGAGCGCCTTTCTAAAGCCGGAAACATGGGTTCCTCCTTCAATGGTATTAATATTGTTTACATACGAATAGATGTGCTCTGTGTACCCGTCGTTGTAACACAGGGCCACTTCCACGACTATATTGCTGTTGTCGTCTTTTCCATCTACATAAATAACTTTTGGAAGAAGCGGACTTCTGCCGGCATTTTTATCAAGCATTTCCACAAACTCAACGATGCCGCCTTCACTGAAAAAGTTTTTAAAATAAGGTATGTCTTCTTCGTCCTTTTCTCGCAGATCGGTCAGTGTAATCGTAATGCCCCTATTCAGGTAAGATAATTCCCTCAGCCTTCCTTCCAGGATATCTTTTTTATAAACGGGCGATGTGAAGATGGAAGTGTCAGGCCAGAAATGTACCAGTGTTCCCGTAAGATCGCTTTTGCCGATTTCACGCACCGGATACCTGGGTATACCGATGCCATACTCCTGCTCAAATATTTTTCCTTCCCGGAAAACGGTTACATGTAATGTAGAGCTTAATGCATTTACGCAGCTGACACCCACACCATGTAAACCACCGGAAACTTTATAAGTGTTCTTGTCAAATTTACCACCGGCGTGCAGCACCGTCATTACCACTTCCAGTGCACTGCGTTTTTCTTTGGTATTTATACCCGTCGGAATGCCCCGTCCGTCATCATTGACACTAACCGAATTGTCCTCAAAAATAACCACATCAATTTTAGTGCAATATCCTGCAAGCGCTTCATCAATCGAATTATCCACTACTTCATAAACCAGGTGGTGAAGACCCTTTTCTCCTATATCTCCGATGTACATGGCAGGACGCTTGCGAACTGCCTCCAAACCTTCCAGAACCTGTATACTGTCAGCACCATATGCTGTGTTGACCGGGGATGTTATTTCCTGAATTTCTGAACTCATAATGGTATCGGTAAACTGTTGATTTTTAATAAACGGAACTATCTGTAAAAGTACTGAATATAACCCTAAGAACCTTATTTAAGAGGGTGTATCTTTACAGCACAGTTTTTGTGTATTATCCTCATTATCAACCCGTTTTTTCATACAAATTACCTGTGTTATGAACAAATCTCTTTCGCAGATAACCTTCGATTTTGCGCATCCGGAACCACTCCTGCCCGCACCCCCTGTGCATCAGGAAAGTAACGGCGGGGCAACAACGGAAATGATAACTCCGTCAGAGCATGAAGAAGAGGATATTATTATTAGTTTTATTAAGCCGGTAAAGGCATCGGGAAGAGGAAGAAAATCGCAGAAGACCTTTGCCGCCGAAGCAGATCTCGTCAGTATTCCCGAAGACGAAATTCTGTTCCGGAAACAATATTACGCAATAGGTGAAGTGTCCAGAATGTTTAAAGTAAATGCCTCCCTGCTTCGCTTCTGGGAATCGGAATTTGATATTATTCAGCCACGGAAAAACAGAAAAGGCGACCGGCATTTCCGTCCGGTAGATATTAAAAATTTGCAGCTTATTTATGACCTGCTCCGCAGAAGAAAACTTACCATAGAAGGGGCAAAAGACTTTTTAAAACACAACAAAAAATCTCAGGAAAGATTCGTCATGATCCAGTCACTCCAAAAGATCAGGTCCTATTTGCTGGAAATCAAAGCCTCCCTGTGATGACCTTACTGCACTATTTCCTTTGCCATTTCCTTTAAAGAAAGCTTGATATTAAGCTCCTCCATAATAGCAATAATCGAGACAATAACAGATTGCCGCAGCTCGTTGAAATCATTTATCGGTATCGTAGCGGTAAAAAATTCAACAGTGACAACATAAGAGTTTTTGATGATGTCCGCAAGGAATACGGTATGGCTCTCGATACGGTCGTTTCTTTTCTGAATTAATTGCTCCACTGCTTCAACAAAGTTCTTAACATCCGCATGAGGTGTGTCGCTGCTCAGATCCAGCTGTATAAATGCCCTGCGCTGCGTTTGAAGGGACAAATTGTCCATAATACTGTCCACCATCTGTTTGTTAGGAACAGTCACATATGTTTTTTGAGTGGTCCGCAACCGGGTGCTGCGTAAACCGATCTTTTCTACAGTGCCGGTAATATTTTGCACTTTGATCAGATCACCCGTGGAAAAGGGCCTGTCGAAAAATATAATGAATGAAGCAATAAGATTTTCAATACTTTCTCTCGTAGCAAGCGCTACTGCCGCACCTGCAAGACTCAGCCCGGTTATCAGACTGGTTATTTTTAGATTAAAACCAAACTTTAAAATCATCAGTATTCCAATGATGACCAGTATCACCTTAAAAAAATCCTTAAAGAATAAGACCAGCTGGTTATCAGACTGACTTTGAGTGAGGTTCGCTTTCTGCTCCAGGATCAGCGCTAT
>JAYUXA010000269.1:0-5970 GCA_043753245.1 Chitinophagaceae bacterium | reverse complement strand
GCTTTAACAACAATGTTCCTGATCGAATCAAATGCACCCTTTCGAATTCTTATTCCCTCAAGGTCAATACCACTGCTGCGGGTTTCTGCGCTAAATTTAATAAAAGTGGGATTGCTTATCCTGATATCCGGAGCTTTTACATTTTTGACCTGAGCAAGCTCAATAATAGATTTTCCTTCCGGTGTTTCATCCGCCAAAGAAGACTGTATACAGGCTACAATAAAATCATTGTTATCTACTCCTTTGACCGCAAAAAAATTGGTGGCCTTACGGTTACCTATTGTTATCGTGCCTGTTTTATCCAGCAAAAGGGTATCCAGATCCCCAGCTGTTTCTACTGCCTTACCACTTTTCGTAATAACATTTGCGCGTAATGCCCGGTCCATTCCGGCAATACCGATCGCACTTAATAAACCACCGATAGTAGTGGGGATCAAACATACAAACAGCGACACAAAGGCAGCAATAGTAATAGGAGTATTCGCATAATCCGCAAATGGTTTTAAGGTTACGCAAACAATTATAAAAACCAGTGTAAAACCAGCGAGCAGAATAGTCAGCGCAATTTCATTCGGCGTTTTCTGACGGCTGGCTCCCTCTACCAGGGCGATCATTTTATCCAGAAAACTTTCTCCCGGTTCAGTGGTCACCTGGACTTTTATTTTATCACTGAGTACTTTAGTTCCACCCGTAACGGATGATTTATCGCCCCCGGCCTCCCGGATAACAGGTGCAGATTCACCGGTAATAGCAGATTCGTCTATAGTAGCCAATCCTTCAATGATCTCTCCATCCATAGCAATCAGATCACCGGTTTCACAAACAAATACATCCCCTTTTCTGAGTTGGGAGGAAGGAACGATCTGTATGCCGCTCTCTTTGATGTTGATCAGTTTTTTTGCAGGCGTGTCTTCTCTGGTCTTCCGCAAACTTTCTGCTTGGGCCTTCCCTCTTGCTTCTGCAATCGCTTCTGCAAAATTGGCAAATAGGAGTGTAAACAATAATACTATAAAAACAGCCAGATTGTATCCAATGGATCCCTGGGCAATATCTCCTGTAATGGCAGCATAGATAGTTACCGCCAGCATCACGAGTGTTCCAATCTCCACGGTAAACATCACGGGATTGCGCACCATGATCCGCGGATCCAATTTTACAAAAGATTCTTTCAGTGCCTCTTTCAGAAGCGAAGGTTCAAACAACTTATTTTTTTGGGTAGCCTTTGACATATAAAGCTTTTAATTAAGGTTGAAAAATTCTGCAATAGGTCCTAAGGTCAGTGCAGGGAAAAAGGCCAGTGCAGCAAGGATCATAATCACTGCATAAGTCATAATGCCAAATGTGATCGTGTCCGTTTGCAGCGTACCCGCTGACTCCGGGGTATACTTTTTGGATGCAAGTATCCCGGCTACGGCTACCGGTCCAATGATCGGAATAAACCGACCGATAAGCATGACCAGGCCTGTGGTAATATTCCAGAAAATGTTATTATCTCCCAGTCCTTCAAATCCGGATCCGTTGTTTGCAGAAGACGAAGTGTATTCATACAGCATTTCAGAGAAACCGTGATTGCCGGGGTTGTTGAGCCATGCACCAGGTTTAACGGTCCAGGCGGCTTCCGGGTGGTGTGTAGCCAGATAGGCCGACAGTGCAGTACCCACTAATATAAGAAAAGGATGAAGCAGGGCAATTATAGAAGCTATTTTCATCTCCCTGGCCTCCACTTTACGTCCCAGGAATTCAGGGGTTCTTCCTACCATTAATCCGGATATAAATACTGCTATTATCAGAAAAATAAAATAATTAAGTAAGCCAACGCCCTTACCTCCGTAAAAGCAATTGGTCATCATTCCTAGCAATTGCATGGCGCCCGACAAGGGCATAGAGCTATCATGCATAGAGTTAACCGATCCCGTAGATATAACGGTGGTCATTACCTGCCAGTATGCTGATGCCGGAACACCCAGCCGGACTTCTTTTCCTTCCATGGCAGTATTGTCTGCGATGCCCATGCGGGTCAGTGCAGGATTGCCGTTCAGTTCAGAGATCATATTGGGAATCATCAGCGTTAACATTCCCGCCGTCATCACTCCAAAAATGATATAACTCAGTTTCTTCTTCTTTATGAAAAAACCAAATGCGAAAATAAGTGCCATAGGAATAATTACCTGGGCAATGATTTCCATCATATTGGTAAAATAGTTGGGGTTTTCCAGCGGGTGGGCCGAGTTAGCGCCAAACCAGCCTCCGCCATTCGTACCCAGATGTTTAATAGCGATCATACCGGCAGCGGGGCCGCGGGACACCTGAACGGAATCGCCCTGAAGCGTTACGATACTGTCCTTGCCATCAAAGCTGGCCGGAGTACCGTTAAACGCCAGCAGAACCGCCATCATGATACACAGGGGCAATAATATCCGGGTAATTGTTTTTGTAAAAAATACAAAGAAGTTACCCAGTTTTTCAGTGGTCTTTTCCGCGAATGCCCGGAAGAGTACCGCAACCGCGGCAACACCAGTAGCCGCAGAAACAAACTGTAAAAAAGTAATAACGATCAGCTGGCTCAGGTAAGTAATACCGCTTTCACCGGAGTAGTGCTGAAGGTTGCAGTTTACCAGAAAACTAATTGCCGTATTGAAAGACAGATCTGGAGTCATACCGGGGTTGCCATCCGGATTTAATGGAAGATTACCCTGAAAAAGCAATATAAAAAACGCATATACCAGCCATATCAGATTGATGGACAGCAACGCGGACATATGTTGTTTCCAGTTCATTTCTTTTTTAGGGTCAATGCCGGAAAATTTAAATATGAACCGTTCAAGCGGATTCATAAAATCCGTTATTGTTTTCTCGCCTTTAAAGACCCTGGAGATATATCTTCCCAGTGGAAAGGCAATTACCAGGGTGATGATAAAACTAACCAGTACGCCTGTTATTTCTGTACTCATATAGATGTATTATTAGATTAAAATTTTTCAGGTTTAAGCAACACATATACCAGATAAACAAATACCAGAATTGAAATAATAAAAAGAATGTTCATCATCATAAATAATGGTATTAAATATTTTCAAAAAAGTTTATTGTTTTAAAAAAAATCCGAAAACAGAGTAATGAAACGATCAGATAGAGTAGTACCAACATAATTGAAAATTTATATTAAAGATTACGTATTTTTTTTATACTTTTTATAAACAGAGGCGTGGAGCGAATATCGTAGGCGGCACTTCATACTGTTTCATTAATAATTGATTTAGTAAACAATAGCAGCCAAACAGCATGCCTCATAGGAATAGGAAGTTGTCTAAGAGACTTTAATCGTTGCCCAGTAAGGGTTTGAGTATAAAAAACTTGGTTGCGGGGTTCATTTAACAGCATACCAAAAACTATCATAATGAGAAGGATTCTCATTATGATAGGGTAGGCAGGTTTTACAGCCCATTAAGTAAAGACGATAAACGGTGGTTAATGATTCAGAAAGAATGGCGAATCCCATAAGGATTGCGTACGTTGGGTGGCTGGTAAATACACCATGCATAAATAATTCAGCATGATCATCCATGCATGGTATAAAACATCTGATACCCTTCAGGTATACAGATATTCTGCCTTAGGTAAGAGTATTATACGACCAAACAATTAATAGGTTAAGGTAATTCCTGCTCCATATCCCATATCACTGTCGTAATGGGTCGATAAAGAAAAATATTTAGTGATGATATACCGCAATCCCGCCATGTATTCTTTGTCAGTGTTCCCCATAAAATTTAACCTTAGCCTGGGAGTAACCGGAATGTCTTCTCTCATCAGTTGAAAGCGAAATTTTCCTTTACTGTCCACTCGGGCTTCTGCCATGATCAGCATAGGTAGTGTGTATTGGATACCAGCCACAGCAGCCTTCCTGTTGGTTTGGTTACTCAATTGTCCAAAAAAGTTTTTTTCACTTTCATCTCTTCTGTTGTTGTGATGGTAATCGAATCCAATAAAGGGAAACAACCATTGCATTCTACCAACATACCGGCCAAAATACGTTTCACTTTCATTGCCATGGTGCGATTTTAAACCTAACCTCCATTCTGTGCTTAACCGGTAACGGGTATTGGCCACCATCAACTCTCCGTCACTTCCGTTACTCTCTAAGCCCACCTGTGCCATCGGGTGGAACATTCTATCATCGCTGAACAATTTGCGTTGAGCGTATTTTGGATTCGGGATTTCAGGGTTTGGAGCTGAATTTTCATAGCGGACTATTCTACCCATTCCACTCATCATGTGGTATAATATATGACAATGGAAAAACCAATCGCCACTCTCGGTAGCGGCAAATTCTATTGTATCCCTTTCCATAGGCATGATGTCAATGATATTTTTCATTGGCGCATAATCACCTTGCGCGTTCAGTACTCTGAAGTCGTGTCCGTGGAGGTGCATGGGGTGACGCATCATACTGTTGTTGTAAAGGATTATCCGGACATTTTCGCCTTTTTTTATTAAGATCTTATCACTTTCCGACACCGTTTTATTGTCTAAGGTCCAGACATACCGGTTCATATTTCCAGTCAGGTCGAATTTTAATTCCTTCAAAGGAGCTTTTGGTAAAATCGTTTTTTGCGGGGCCCGCAACATATTGTAGTTGAGTGTAACTATACTGCCCGCTACTTCTTCATCCATATCCATCCCCTCCATGCTATTACTGCCTTCCATAGGCATGGCATGATCATGATGCTGTCCTTTAAGGGTATCAATCCTATTGTCCTCCTTCGGCATCCCATCGCCTGTTATTTCCGGATACATTACGGTATTCATATCCATGATCTGATTCTGCATTTTCATTCCCTGCATCTCTATCATATTTCCGCGCATATCCATCATGCTGTTCATCATTTTCATACCCGCAAAATAATTTAGCCGGGGCATGGTTCCCGCAGGTACTTTTTCACCGCTGCCTAACCACAGAGAAGCTGATTTAGTGCGGTCTTCCGGGGTGATTAAAAATTCATAACTCTTATTCTGCGGAATGGTAACTACTACATCGTATGTTTCAGACACTGCTATGATTAACCGGTCTACCTCTACGGGCTCTGTATCATTTCCATCGGTAGCTACCACGGTGATCTTGCCGCCAGCATACTTCAGCCAGAAATAATCAGAGGCACCGGCATTGGCAATTCTTAGTCTAACTTTATCGCCTGCCTTAAACTGAGGCTGTTCATTCCGGCTTTTTCCATTTATCAGAAATGCATCATAATATACATCACTCACATCCATTGCCGTCATCCGCTTCCATTCATTATTTACTTTTGTTTTGAAGTCACTTCCTTTTATTGCTTCGGAATAACTCTGGGTTGCTCCTTTTTGAATAGCAAACCAATCCGTGGCCATATGCAGGCTGCGATTCACTTCATGGGGTTTCCTATTGGTCCATTCACTGATAACAACCGGTAAAGTGGGTATATTCCACTCCTTTTTTTTGTTTATAATGAAAGCTCCATACATACCAATTTGCTCCTGCAGTCCGGTATGGCTGTGATACCAATGGGTTCCGTGCTGCCGGATGGGAAACTTGTATACATACGTTTTTCCCGGTTGAATAGGCATCTGGGTAAGATAGGGCACCCCGTCTTCCTTATTTGGTAAAAATAATCCGTGCCAGTGTAGGGAGGTTTCCTCTTTTAATTGGTTGTGTACCACTATTTCTGCGGTATCGCCTTCGGTAAAGGTTAATACAGGCATTGGAATCTGTCCGTTGACCGCTATGGCCCTTCTTGATTTTTTTCCGAATGTTACCATGGTATCAGCAACATACAAATCATATCGGACGGTGCGTGAAGGCTGGCTGCTACTGACTGTCTTTATGGTACCTAAACTCGCTTTTGCTTTTTTTATATTTTCCATCAACGCATCGGGGTTTCCCATAGGCATTATTTCAGTCTCCTTCTGGCTCTCCTTAATAGTACCCTCTTTAGA
>JAYUXA010000268.1:0-5971 GCA_043753245.1 Chitinophagaceae bacterium | reverse complement strand
CAAGCGGCCATTCGCGTCGGGAAATATTTGTTGCTGTGATCACAAGCACAGAACGGTCGTCAATTCCTTTAAGGTCAAAGTATCCATCTGCATCACTTGTGGTACCAGTGCTCGTTCCTTTGACAAGAATAGTAGCGATCACCGGCTCTCCTTTTTCATTCAGGATTCTTCCATGAACATCAATGGGAGGCGCTGCATAGAAAACGGGAAGCGAACGGGTTACGGCAGTTTTCTGACTGATAATGATTGTCCTCCCATCTATCTCATACGTTAGTGAGAGCGATTTAAAACAAGCGTTAAGCGCTTCGGACACCTCTACGTTTTTGACCCTGATGGTCACCGGAGGTGTGGTCTCTATAATGTGCATGCTTGCAATGAATTCAAACCCCGTCTGTCTGCGGATGTCTTCAAAGATTTTGGCAATAGATACATTTTTCTCGTTAAGCGTCACCAACTGGGCAGCGCCGCTTGCGCTGACCTGCAGGCAGGCGAAGACTAAGAGAAAGGTTGTCAGTTTCATTATGAGAAGAATTTTGGAGATCTGGCAACGCCTGGCAAAAAACAGCGCGTTGCAATTGGCAATCAATTGCATAATTTTGAATTGTTGGGTGAATGTTTGACAGTCCTAGAAATTGTTTAAATTATTACTCAATCTGCCGGCAGTGTTCCACCACTTGCCGGTTTTATTTTGATACCGTTATGTTGGAGCCTTCCAGTTTGAAGTGCACAATTCCCGTTTTTTCCATGATCTCCAAAAGTTCTTCTACACTCTTACGGCGGGACACTACTCCATAAAAATCAATATTGCTGACATCTCCGTGGTAGTATATGTTCACGTTATACCACCTGCTGATCTGCCGCATGATCTCTTTAATATTCGCCCCTTTCAAATAAAACAACCCATTTTTCCACGCTACTGCCTGCTCCATATCTGCATCCCTGACCAGCCTGAGCTGAGTACCTCCTCCATATTTGCCGACTATCTGCAGTTGCTGTCCGGATGATACAATGGACGCTTCAGATCCCTTTCTCACTTTTACCGAGCCTTCCAAAAGCGTAGTTTTCATCATTAATTCGTCGGTATAAGCGTTCACATTGAAATGTGTACCCAGAACCTCTATATCCGCTCCTCCGGAGGTTACATGAAAAGGATGTCTGGCATCAGCAGCGACTTCAAAATAAGCTTCGCCAGTTACAACTACTTTTCGTTCAGGGCCTGTGAATACAGTTGGAAAGTGAATGGACGACAGAGAATTGAGCCATACTTTAGATCCGTCTGAAAGAATAAGCTGGTATTGACCGCCTTTAGGCGTAGTCATGGTGTTGTATACTATTTTCCGGTGTGGATTATTCAATGCTTCGTAGTTCAGCACACCGGAAGAGTTCTGAATTTTGGCATTCCCTTCTTTAAGAATCAGAAGATCGACATCACTACCGATGGGAACGGAAGATCCGTCCGATAGCGTAAGCACTGCTTTGTCGCTACCTGGCAGGATAGGAGTGGATTTTGCCGGAGAAGACAATGCCAATGGGGTATTTGATGCTTTTTTACTTAATGAGAAATACAGCACTCCGGTAAAGCATATCAGCAAAGCTGCAGCAGCCACAAACTTTTTGCCGAGCATTATTTTCAGAACTGCCGGTTCAAGTCTGAGTGATTTAAGCATGCGCAGATGAAGTTCTTTCTCCACCATCGCAATTTCCTCCTCTGTTAAGCCCGAGGGCAGATCGCCGAGCCTCCGAAGGTATTCTTCCATAAGCGCATGCTCTCTTGCGGAGGCTTGTCCGTTAAGGCATCGTTTAGCAAGCAAATCAATCTGTTCTTTTTCCATAATCGCGTCTACAGTGAAGTATACTTAATCAGCACCTTACCCTACGGTTGATGAAAAAAAATTACAAACTGGTGACTGTGAAGTATAAAACAAGGGATAGCATACGTTTCATTCCAGGGCGGAGTTTAGCGAGTGAACGTGATAATTTCTTCTCGACCGTTTTTACAGATACTTTCATGGCGCATGCAATCTCTTTATAGGTCATTTGCAGGTCTCTGCTCATGCTGTATATTTTATGTTCCTCTTCCGAAAGATGGGAGTTCATGAGCTGGCGTATGGTCATCTGCAATTCATGGTATAAAACCGGATCTTCTGCAAGTACCTCTCTGTTCACCTGTGCCAGACGATCGTAAAAATCGTTACTTTTCTTTTTTTCTCTGAATGCTTTAATTACGTTGTACCGTACACATTGGAAGAGGTATGGTCCCAGTGAAGCGATAAGCAGCCTGTGTCTTCTTTGCCATAAGGACAAGAACACATCCTGCACTGCATCTTCTGCTCCCTGCCGGTGGCGGAGAATGTCGAAAGACATAGAAAACATTCTTGAAAAATACCTGCCATAGATCTCACTGAAAGCATCTTTGTCATCAAGGCTGAGCAATTGAAGCAGTTGCTCATCGCTGTAGGAAGCGAGCTGGGATTTTATCCGCAGGTATTCATTTCTCATGGCAATCAATTTAGTAGTAGCAGATTTCGCTTCCTTGGCGAACAGTTCATTTGGCAATTAAATTTAACTCAATCCTGTCTATTACGGAAAAGAAAATTTTCAGGTCAGTGCATTCAGCGAGCAGTTTTCCTCATTGCCTGGTTAATTAAATTTAATTTAATAGGCTTATCCATCATATCGCTTGTCATTCTCATCGGGTAAAGAGGAATGAGGTACCGCAGAGTAGTCTTCCATGCAGAAAACAATTTATTATTTCATAACGCAACTAAACGTTTTTTTTACTTGGATTGTATACGGAATATTGACTAATATAGCTTGTTTTTATTCAGTTTATGTATAATTTCCGAAGTACACGCATTGCGTCCAGCCATCTTTTAATTACTCTTATCCTATCAGCCTGCATGGGAATAGGATGCACTCAGCACAGAATTCGTTTTAAAAAGCTCGACTCACAAACAACCGGGATACACTTTTCAAATGTCATTGTTGAAAATGACTCTGTCAATCCAATCGATCTTGATTTCCTATATAATGGAGGAGGCGTTGGAATTGGAGATTTTAACGCAGACGGGCTGGAGGATCTTTATTTTACATCCAGTCTTACTGAATGCAAACTTTACCTTAATCGCGGGAGTTTATCCTTTGAGGACGTAACCCGGAAAGCAAAAGCTGCCGGAGAAGGAAGGTGGTGTAACGGCGTAGCGGTTGTAGACATAAACAACGACGGTCGTGATGATATTTATCTTTCCGCCACTATTAAACAAAACGCTGCTGATAGGAAAAATGTACTTTATGTGAACCAGGGTAATAGCCCGGCTGGTGATCCTGTTTTTAAAGATATGGCCGAAGAATATGGGCTCGCCGACACCAGTTTTTCAGTGCAGGCCGCATTTTTAGATTATGACCAGGATGGCGATCTCGACATGTACCTGCTTACCACCAAACTTACCCGGAGAGATGTAGTTCAGTTTGGCTCAAATAATGCAGATCTTAAAAAAAGTAATGTAGATAAATTATACCGTAATGACTGGAGTAATAGCCTGCATCATCCTGTATTCACTGATGTTTCCACTACTGCCGGGATTGTTGAAAATGGATATGGCTTAGGCGTTACGGTGGCAGATATCAATCAGGACGGATGGCAGGACGTTTATGTATCGAACGATTTCCTTGACAACGATCTTTTATATATAAATAATAAAAACGGCACTTTTACCAACAGCCTTTTTTCTTACTTCAAGCATACCTCGCAAAATGCCATGGGAAACGATGTTGCTGATATTAATAATGACGGGTTACCGGATATTCTTACAGTGGATATGGATCCTGCGGATAATTTCCGCAAGAAAAAAAACATGAACAGCAATAATTATTTCATGTATCAGAATATGGCCTACGGACTGTTTTATAAAACCTATATGCTGCAATATGTAAGAAACACTTTACAGCTTAACATGGGGCCTCGTGTAAAGGGAATGGATTCAATAGGAGACCCGATTTTTAGCGATATTGGCTTTTTTGCCGGAGTAGCAGAAACAGATTGGAGCTGGAACCCTTCCATAGCAGATTTTAACAATGATGGGCGGAAAGATATATTTATTACCAATGGTTACCCCAGGGACGTTACGGATCATGATTTCACGGCTTTCAGAAAGAAATCCGATGGCCTGGTATCGAAGAAAAAATTAATTAATGAAATCCCACAGATAAAGGTGGCGAACTATGCTTACCAGAATCTTGGAGATCTGAAGTTTAAAGACGTAAGCCTGGAGTGGGGCATACATCTTCCTTCCTTTTCAAATGGCGCAGTGTATGCAGACCTGGATAATGACGGCGATCTGGATTATGTGATCAATAATATTAATGAGGAAGCTTCTGTTTTTGAAAATCGAACCAGAGACCTGAATAAAGAAAACAGCCATTACTTAAAAATTAAGCTTGCAGGTCAGGAAAAGAACATTCATGCGATCGGCAGTGCAATAACCCTGTATTACAACAATGGAGAAAAGCAGGTCATGGAAAACTCGCCTTATAGGGGGTATTTGTCTACAGTGAGCACATCCGTTCTGTTCGGGCTGGGCAACACTACTGCTATCGATTCATTAGTTGTTTTATGGCCCGACAAGCGTCGAAGCGTGCTCGCCCATCCCCCTGTCGATTCTGCTATAAGTATTCGTTATTCGGAATCACCATCTCTTCCAACTCCTGAAAAGGGCTCGTTTGGCAACGGCCTGTTCACTGACGTCACCACATCCCGGAATATTACTTATTATCATAAAGAGCCTGATTATATCGATTTTAATGATCAGCGCCTTCTTCCGCATAAGCTCTCCCAGTTCGGTCCTGCCCTTGCCTGTGGCGATCTGGATAACAATGGAACGGATGATATTGTTATCGGAGGCTCACCGTATAACCCGCCCAGGCTTGTAATGCAATCAAGTCAGGGAACTTTTTCAGAGAATTTGCTTAAAGGCATTTCCGCGGAGAAGCTGGGAAAGACTGAAAATATGGGAATTTTGCTATTTGATGCCAATAATGACGGCTTCAATGACCTCTATTTTGCTAATGGCAGCAGTGAGTTTCTGCCGAATAGCGAAAGTTTTCGTGACTGGCTGATGATCAATGACGGAAAAGGAGGATTTCAATATGATTCAACGGCTATTCCGTCCTGGCTAGGAAGTAAAAGCTGCGTCAAAGCGACCGATATGGATAACGATGGGGATCTCGACCTTTTTGTTGGTGAACGTATTATTCCGGGTTCCTATCCGCAACCAGCGAGTGGGTCCATTTACCGGAACGACTCTAAAAATGGAAAAGCGGTATTTACGGATGTAACGGAACTCGTTGCTCCATCACTTAAAAACATGGGAATGATCTGCGACGCCATCTGGTCGGATTTTAATAATGATGGATGGGTGGACCTGATAATTGCCGGAGAGTGGATGCCCTTAGTGTTTATGCAGAATACACATGGCAAGTTAAAAAAAATTAATGCGGGTCCATCAGTTGATCATGCAACAGGCTGGTGGAACAGTATTACTGCAGCGGATGTCGACAATGACGGAGATGTAGATTATATTGCCGGGAACCTTGGCACTAATTCCTTTTACCGGGCTGATACCTTGCATCCCGTTAGTATCTATGCAAAGGATTTCGATAACAACGGAAAGACCGATGCCATACCTTTTGTGTTTCTTCCAGGCACTAATGGCCGGCTGGAAGAATATCCTGCGCACAACAGAGATGATATAATGGAACAGCTACCCGGGTTGAAAAAACGCTTTCTTACCTACCGGGAATTTGCCGGAGCACGATTGCAGGATATATTTACAGGCAAAGAATTAAAAGGAGCACTTATTTTAAAAAGTAATACGTTTCAAAGCTGCTTAATAGAGAATATGGGGAACAACAGGTTTACATTACGGTTCCTCCCTCCGCTGGCCCAGTTAGCACCAGTGTACGGTATAGTTGC
>JAYUXA010000267.1:0-5972 GCA_043753245.1 Chitinophagaceae bacterium | reverse complement strand
CTACTGTAGTAGTTCTTTCCGCTACCGTGCTCATCACTGCAATAGTATGGGCCATGGACCTTATCGCCCAATCTGGTTTGAAATTAATTTATTCATTTTTTGTATAATGGAAAATCAAACAATACAACAACCTGAACAGGTTGTACCGCTTCAGGAAACCAAATGGTATGTGCTTAGAGTGGTGAGTGGAAAAGAACGCAAAGTCAAGGAATATCTTGATAAAGAGATCTCCCGGGGTGGATGGGGTGATGTGGTGAAGCAGGTATTTCTGCCTGTTGAAAAAGTATATAAGGTTCAAAACGGTAAAAAAGTAATGCGCGAGCGGAACTATTATCCGGGCTACGTAATGGTAGAGGTGATCGAAGGGAAATTATCTGATGATCTGCGCGATGCTGTTAAAAATACAACCAATGTTATCCATTTTCTTGGCAAAGATGATCCTATCGCGCTTCGAAGAGCAGAAGTGAACAAAATGCTTGGCAAGATGGATGAAATGGCCGAGGCCGGCGGCATGAATATGATCGAACCTTTTATTGTTGGGGAGACCATCAAAATTATCGAAGGTCCGTTTAATGATTTCAATGGTATTATTGAAGAAGTGAATGATGAAAAGAAAAAACTGAAGGTGACGGTTAAGATATTTGGGCGGTCTACACCGGTTGAACTCAATTACATGCAGGTAGAGAAACTGGTTTAATACTTCTGCAATTTAAAGAATGCTTATACTAAAAAGCCTCCCGTTGGGAGGCTTTAATTTTTTTGCTTCAGAAATAGATCAATTGTTATTTTCCGGTGTATCACCTGGTTCCTGAACGGGATTATTTACAATATCCTGTTCATTTATTTCAGGTAATGAAGATCCGTTATCGGAAGAAGGTCGTGGTGCCATTGGTTTGCGCTTTCTAGGGGATGCTTTCTTCGGGGCAGCTTTTTTAGGAGCTGCTTTTCTAGGAGCGGCCTTTTTCGCTGCTTTTTTAGGAGCAGCATTTTTGGTGCCTTTTTTAGGAGCTGCCTTTTTAGGAGCAGCTTTTTTTGCTGCTTTTCTGGCTGTTTTCTTAGCGGCCTTTTTTGCTGCTTTCTTGGGAGCGGCTTTCCTGGCGCCTTTTTTAGGGGCTACTTTTTTAGCAGATTTTTTGGGTGCTGATTTCTTCTTTCCGGCCTTTTTCGGAGCCGTTTTTTTAGCTACCCTTCCAGCTTTTTTTGGAGCCGGTTTCTTTTTAGGAGCGGCTTTATTAGCGGATTTTTTCTTTGCTTTGGCCATGGTAGGATGTGTTTTTTTAGTTGTTGTAAAATTTAATTGAGTTAGTAAACGTAAACTTAGTAAAAGCTACGGAGATTTTATTAAAAAATTAAAATCTCATAAATTATTTTATTATCTTCGCGTCCCCAAATAAGATAATTGTCTTATAGGATTGGGAGTCACGTATAAAAAGCGTGACGTTAAAACCAACGAAATTATACATTATGGCAAAAGAAATCAGCGGCTTTGTTAAGCTGCAGGTCAAAGGTGGCCAGGCAAATCCGGCACCACCAGTAGGCCCTGCTCTCGGTTCGAAAGGCGTCAACATTATGGAATTCTGTAAGCAGTTCAATGCCCGCACCCAGGACAGGCCCGGTAAAATACTTCCGGTTCTCATTACGGTTTACACCGACAAGTCATTCGATTTTATTATTAAAACTGCACCCGCAGCAGTACAGTTGCTAGAAGCAGCTAAATTGCCGAGCGGCTCCAAAGAGCCTAACCGCAATAAAGTTGGTAAAGTAGACTGGTCGCAGGTAGAGCTGATCGCAAAAGATAAGATGAACGATCTGAACTGCTTTACGGTTGAAAGCGCTATGAAAATGGTGGCAGGTACCGCACGCAGCATGGGCATCACCGTTGACGGCAATGCTCCCTGGGATAAAAATTAATTGATAAAGAAAAAATTGAATGACAATGGGACTTGCAAAAAAAAGAAAAGCAGTTGACTCCAAAGTTGATAAAAATAAAATGTATTCACTGAAAGAAGCAGCACTGCTTGTTAAGGATGTGAACACTACAAAATTCGATGCCTCTGTGGATATTCATGTCCGTCTGGGTGTTGACCCTAAGAAAGCCGACCAGGCTATCCGCGGAACAGTAAGCCTTCCACACGGAACAGGTAAAACTAAAAAAGTACTGGTACTCTGTACCCCTGATAAAGAAGCAGATGCAAGAGCAGCAGGTGCCGATTATGTTGGACTTGATGAATACGTAACAAAGATTGAAGGTGGATGGGTTGATGTCGATGTCATTATCGCTACTCCTTCCGTGATGCCTAAAATCGGTAAACTGGGTAAAATACTCGGTCCGCGTAATCTGATGCCCAACCCTAAAACAGGAACGGTTACCAATGATGTTGCATCAGCCGTTAATGAAGTGAAAGGCGGTAAAATAGCTTTCAAGGTAGATAAGGCCGGAATCATTCACGCTTCTATCGGCCGCGTAAGTTTTAGCCCGGAAAAGATCACTGAGAACAGTAATGAACTGATCAGTGCTATCGTACGTGCCAAACCTTCTTCTGCCAAAGGCACTTACCTGAAAAGCGTATTCATGGCCAGCACTATGAGCCCTGGTATTGCAGTGGACACCAAATCATTAATGAACTGATCAAACAATTAGTTATGACCAAGCAAGAAAAAAATGAAGTGATTGATGTATTGAAAGAAAAATTTCAACAATACAACAATTTCTATATAACCAACACCGAATCACTGAGCGTAGCACAGATCAATAAATTACGCGGTATATGCTTTAGCAGAAAGGTAGAAATGAAAGTGGCTAAGAACACGCTGATTAAAAAAGCACTTGAGGGGATCAATAATGACCGCTTTGCAAATGTTTACGAATCGCTAAGTGGTGTTACCGCACTTTTGTTTTCCGAAAATGCAAAGGAACCCGCACTGATCATTACGGACTTCCGTAAAAAAATGAACGGTGAACGTCCGGTTTTAAAAGCAGCCTTCATTGATGGAGATGTGTATAGCGGTGACGAACAACTGAAAGCACTGGTGGCCCTTAAAAGTAAGAACGACCTCATCGGGGAAATTATCGGACTGCTTCAGTCACCCGCCAAGATCGTTATCAGCGGCCTGAATGCCGGAAGCAAGTTGGCAGGACTGATCAAAGCTCTTGAAGAAAGAGCCAGCAAGAATTAGAGATTTAATTTAATGTAGTATATACCTGCCCGGATGGTACAGTAAAGGGAAATTTTTTTAAACCGTCCGCCGGAGCCATAAGCAGTGAAGGCGGCAAAAATTAACAATTATGGCAGACTTAAAAGCATTTGCTGAACAGTTAGTAAACCTGACCGTTAAAGAAGTAAACGAATTGGCTAACATCCTTAAGGATGAATACGGAATTGAGCCGGCTGCTGCTGCAGCTGCTGTAGCAGGTCCTGCTGCAGGTGGTGGTGCTCCCGTTGCCGAAGAAAAAACTTCATTCAATGTGATCCTGAAAAGCGGTGGTCCGAACAAGCTGAATGTAGTGAAAATCGTTAAAGATCTGACAGGCTTAGGTCTGAAAGAAGCTAAAGACCTTGTTGATGGCGCACCGAAGCCTATCAAAGAAGGGGTGAGCAAAGCTGATGCTGAAGGGATCGTTACCAAGCTGAAAGAAGCTGGTGCCGATGTTGAAATTCAGTAATTCAACTTTAAGAGATATTTAAGCCCCGGATTATCCCGGGGTTTTTTGTTCCAATACATATATTCATTACCTTTGCCGTCCAAATTTCACAAAAAAATTGTAGCCGTAAGTTATCAGAGATCGTATTAACATAGCTTACTAACTTGTATTACAGAGAATTAGCTATTAGTTCTCCTGTAGTATTTTTGTCTATATCCTTTTTTTGAAGTTCGAACAATTAAACCGGGTTTAAAAATATGTCTTCAACAAAATTGCAAAGCAGGGTCAACTTCGGTAAAACCAAGAATTTAGCTGAAGCTCCCGACCTACTCGAAGTACAGATCCAGTCTTTTAAAGAATTTTTTCAGTTAGAAACAACTCCCGATAAACGCAATATCGAAGGTTTGTTCAGGGTGTTCAAGGAAAATTTTCCTATCACGGACACCAGGAACATCTTTATGCTGGAGTTTCTTGACTACTTCATCGATCCGCCCCGCTATACTATTGAAGAATGTATGGAGCGTGGTCTGACCTATGCGGTTCCGCTTAAAGCAAAGCTCCGGCTTAGCTGTAATGATGAGGAACACGTAGATTTTCAAACCATTGTTCAGGATGTGTTCCTGGGTAATATCCCTTATATGACTCCCCGCGGCACTTTCGTGATCAACGGAGCAGAAAGGGTAGTAGTTTCCCAGCTTCATCGTTCACCTGGTGTATTTTTCGGACAGTCTGTTCACCCTAACGGCACAAAGATCTATTCTGCCCGTGTGATTCCTTTTAAAGGCGCCTGGATGGAATTTGCTACAGACATCAACAATGTCATGTATGCATACATTGACCGTAAAAAGAAATTTCCGGTAACTACATTGCTCCGCTCTATCGGCTTTGAAACCGATAAAGACATTCTGGAACTTTTCGGCATGGCCGATGAAGTAAAGGCTGATAAAAAATCACTGCAAAAATTTCTCGGTAAAAGATTCGCTGCCCGCGTTTTAAGAACCTGGGTAGAGGATTTCGTGGATGAAGATACCGGTGAAGTAGTATCTATTGAACGCAACGAGATCGTTCTGGAACGCGACACTGTCCTTGATGAAGAAGCCATTGAAATGGTTTCTGAAATGGACGTGAAAAGCGTATTTATCCAGAAAGAAGATGTTGGCGGCGATTACGCAATTATTTACAACACCCTGAATAAAGATACCTCCAACTCCGAGCTTGAAGCGGTGCAGCATATCTACCGCCAGCTGCGTGGTGCAGATGCTCCCGATAATGAAACGGCACGAGGTATTATTGATAAATTATTCTTCAGCGACAAACGCTATGATCTGGGAGAAGTGGGACGATACAAGATCAACCGCAAGTTGAATTTGAATTATCCTATCGAGCAGAAAACGCTGACCAAAGAAGACATCATCGAAATCATCAAATACCTGGTGCGCCTGACTAATGGCAAAGCAGAAATTGATGACATCGATCACCTGAGCAACAGACGTGTACGTACTGTAGGCGAGCAACTGTATGCCCAGTTTGGTGTTGGTCTGGCCCGTATGGCCAGAACGATCCGCGAACGTATGAATGTTCGCGACAATGAAGTGTTCACCCCTGTCGATCTGATTAATGCCAGAACACTTTCTTCCGTTATCAATTCCTTCTTCGGTACCTCCCAGTTATCCCAGTTCCTCGATCAGACCAATCCGTTGAGTGAGATCACGCATAAGCGTCGTATCTCCGCACTCGGACCCGGTGGATTAAGCAGGGAAAGAGCGGGTTTCGAAGTTCGTGATGTACACTACTCGCACTACGGTCGTTTGTGTACTATCGAAACGCCGGAAGGGCCTAATATCGGTCTTATCTCCACGCTTTGCGTTCACGCAAAGATCAATGAGATGGGCTTTATCGAAACACCTTATCACAAGGTTAATGATGGCAAGGTCGATCTTAAAAAACTGACCTTCCTCAGCGCTGAGGAAGAGGATATAGCCAAGATCGCTCAGGCAAGTGCGCCACTTACAGATAAGGGCGAATTTGCAGAAGATAAGGTCAGCTCACGCCAGACCGGTGACTTCCCGATACTTGAAAAAAATGAAGTGGAATTTATGGACGTGGCACCCAATCAGATCGTTGGTTTAAGTGCTTCGCTGATTCCCTTCCTGGAGCATGATGATGCCAACCGTGCACTGATGGGATCGAACATGCAACGTCAGGCAGTACCCCTGCTGCGTCCTGAACAACCGATCGTTGGAACAGGACTGGAAGGAAAAGCAGCCCGCGATGCACGTGTACAGATCCTCTCCGATGGCGAAGGGGTGGTTGAATATGTGGACGGTAA
>JAYUXA010000266.1:0-2774 GCA_043753245.1 Chitinophagaceae bacterium | reverse complement strand
CGGGAAATTAACTGCTGGTGTAATTTTAAAACCTGGGGGATCAGGGGTTTTAAAGTATCATTGAACACTACAAAATCGCAGAGTTTCATTTTAATGGTCTCGTTGATTTGCCGGTCCATCCTTTCGCTTACCTGCTCACGGGTAAGTTTATCTCTGCTCATGGCTCTCTGCATTCTCAATTCCAATGGTGCTGAAACACCGATTACGTAATCGAGCTGTCCCTGAACACCAGTTTCAAAAATAAGAGCTGCTTCACGAATAGCATAAATACTGGTTTGTTCACTCATCCAGATGATGGATCTGCGGATGGTTGCCGGATGTACGAGCGCATTCAATGCAGTAAGTTTTTGTTTGTTGCCAAAAACAATAGAGGCCAGGTATGCCCGGTTGAGCAACCCATTTTCGTACGATGCTTCACCAAATTCTTTTACAATAGCATGGCGAAGCGATTCATCTTCATTCATGATTCGCTTCGCCGCTTCATCCGCATAATATACCGGTATACCCAATACTTCAAAGATATGTGCTACGGTTGTTTTACCTGATCCGATACCTCCGGTTATGCCGACTTTTAATGTCATATTATTTTACTGCGGCAACGGGTTTATTCAACGCATTGGTCCACTCCATGGAGATAGCACTTTTTTCAATTTTCAGGTAACTGCCCGGACTTGTTTCGATCATAATCGTTCCGTCTTCGTTTACTTTATTCACCGTTCCGTGTATGCCGGCAATAGTTACGATCTTTTCACCTTTCTGCATATTTTCCTGGAACAGTTTTGCAACTTTTGCTTTTTTTGCCTGAGGGCGGATCATGAATAACCAAAACACAAGGATCATACCTCCCAGCAAAATCATGGAAGCGTAAGGAGAAGAAGTGCCTGTTTGTAATAAGATAGCTGATAGTGTCATTTTGTTTGTATTGATAGTTTAATTATAAGAATAATTCGTGCTGCCGGATATATTTTGCAAATCTAACTAAAGCGGTTCATTCAGGATGATTTGAAGGATACTTTATGCATTTTGTCATCCTGGATCAGTTCTTTGTGAATGTTATCCAGAATACCATTCACAAACTGCCCGCTTTGTTCGGTGCTGTAATCTTTAGCGAGATCTATATATTCATTGATAGTTACTTTGGGCGGAATGGTTTCAAAATACAGGAATTCGCAAACGCCCAGGCGCATCAGCAACATGTCGAGTACTGCTATCCTGTCAGCATCCCAGTTTTTTAATTTGGGTTTTATATAATCCATCGTCACTTCTTTTTTATCAATTGCAGTTCGTAGAAGTTCTTTAGCAAAGAGCCATTTATCGGCGCCTATCAGTTCGCCAAAATCAAACCCCTGGGGCTTACCCATAAAGCTCATCAGCAACTGGATCACCATTTCCGCATCGTCATCCCAGTTTGGAAATTTTTCTTCGATATATCCTATAAAAGATTCATTGGGAAGCATCAGGTCACTGAGGATAAATTCCAGGATTTCTTTTTCCGTCTTTTTTTCGCGGGAGAGTGCGCCAATATATTCTTTATATTTTTCACTCGCCGCCAGCTCGATGTACACTTTTCTGACCAGCCCGGCATCTTCCATCAGGTGCGGCTTATCTTCTTTCAGCATTCTGAGATAAGAGGAATGTTCCAGTATTTTCCATAACAACTGATTGCCTGCTATTTTGGTATTAATACTAAGATCCGTGGCGGAAGGAAGGTGCTTAGAGGCTTTGTTGCGGGCATCCGTTTCTGAATAACGGGCCACTTCAGTGATAAAGTAAGCCAGATACACCAGCAACTGACGGCTCAGGTCAAAATGTTTTTGAAGCATTCTTACTGCTTCTGCAGCAGATACCGGCATATCCTGGGTTTCTAATGAGTACAGGGTCTGCATCACCTTAACCCGGATTATTCTTCTGCTGATCATTTTTAAGAGCTTTTTTCCGCCGCGAAATTAGGGTTTTCATATGAAGGCGCAAAGCGGGGTTGCCTCACACTACTAACACCATTATAGATAGAAACAGGGTATAGACCATTGCCTTTATGCCACAATGTGCGCACATCACTATTTTTAAAGAAAAAAGCTGACAGCTTATTCAAAAAGTATGAAATAATGGCTTTAAAATTGGTTTGGTACGGAATTCGTGTATTTTTGCCGCCTGCCTTACACGGAGGCAATTATTTATTGCACAATTCAACAACTTAAATTAAAAATTGCTAAACTATGGCCAACAAAGTAAATGTTACCCCGCTGCATGACAGGGTAATAGTGAAACCGGCAAAAGCAGAAGAAAAAACTGCTGGTGGAATTATCATCCCGGATACTGCAAAGGAAAAACCTCAGCGTGGAACTGTAATCGCTGCCGGTCCCGGTAAAAAAGATGAACCCGTTACTGTAAAAGTCGGCGACACGGTACTTTACGGAAAATATTCAGGCACCGAAATTCAGATAGAAGGCGATGACCTGCTTATTATGAGAGAAAGCGATATTCTCGCAATCGTTTAATTTATTAACGCATTTAAAATTAACAGAGTATATGTCTAAACAATTATTTTTCGATATCGAAGCACGCAACAAAATGAAAAGAGGCGTGGACATTCTGGCAAACGCCGTCAAGGTTACACTTGGACCTAAAGGACGTAATGTGGTTATCGAAAAAAAATTCGGTGCCCCCATCGTTACTAAAGATGGTGTTACTGTTGCCAAGGAAATTGAACTGGAAGATCCTATTGAAAATATGGGCGCTCAGATGGTGAAAGAAGTGGCCAGCAAAACTGCAGA
>JAYUXA010000265.1:0-2791 GCA_043753245.1 Chitinophagaceae bacterium | reverse complement strand
CAGAACCTGCAATACACCTTCGGTTGCCTATCAGACTGAACAGTAAGATCTGGGCAGGAGTAGGAGGTGCACCCACACAGATCATCGTTCCATCGGTGTCCAGCATAGTAAGGTAAGTGTTGTAATCGTGTTCAGCAGAAACGGTATTCACAATAAAATCAAAGTAAGAGGCCAATGCTTTGATCTGTTCAGGATCTTTCGTAAGTGCGAACTTATGAACACCCAGCCGGCGGGCATCTTTTTCTTTGCCCGATGAAGTACTGAGCATGGTTACTTCCGCACCGAATGCGACAGCAAATTTTACAGCCATATGTCCCAGTCCTCCCAGACCAACGATCCCAACTTTATGCCCTTTGCCTACTTTCCAGTGCTTCAGGGGAGAATAAGTGGTGATACCGGCACAGAGCAAAGGAGCAACCGCCTCCAATGGAAGTTTGTCAGAAATATGAAGCACAAAGTCCTGATGCACTACAATATTTTTTGAATACCCTCCGTAGGTTGGTGTTGTTTTATCTTTTTCAAAATCGTTGTAGGTCCCAACGGGACCTTTTTTACAATATTGCTCCAATCCTTTTTTGCAATTGCTGCATTCCCGGCAGGAATTAACCATACAACCAACTCCCGCAAGATCGCCTGTTTTAAATTTTTTGACATTGCTTCCTACTGTTATCACCCGGCCCACGATTTCATGACCTGGCACCATCGGGTATTTTGAATTTCCCCATTCGTTGCGTACCTGATGAATATCGGAATGGCACACGCCACAATAAAGTATTTCAAAATATACATCATCAGGTCCTGGTGCTCTCCTTGAAAAATCAAAGGGTGCCAGTGTATCTGTAGCGGAATGGACAGCATAACCTTTTGTTGCAGACATGGTCATTATTTTTAGTATTCGAATATAAACATTTGTTTGCTGTTTATTGTTCGATATTCATGGGATATACTATATTTTAGTTTGTGCCAGTCCTTCTGCTGAATAGCGCACTTACACATTCTCCGATCCGGAGAACCAGATTCGAGTATTGGTGTAATAAATTAAAGGCTGCCGTACAAACTGTAATTCCTTTTCTCTGGTTACATACGCAAATTGACGAGGTGCGGAAGTATACTTACCTGTTCAGAGACGGGAAACCCGGTGCTCTTTATCTGCATAGTAAAGACGAACAAGTACCCAGGTTATAAGTACGTTTTGATTTACAGAGCAAGTCTTAGCTGAAAAGAAATTCCAGGTCTTCCTCGGTTAAGTTTTTTACAAAACCGTCTTCTTCCCCGCCGATCAGTTCTTCCGATAAGGAGTTTTTCCGTTGTTGCAGCAAAATGATCTTTTCTTCGATGGTATTACGACAGATCATTTTGTATGCAAATACATTTTTGGTTTGCCCGATCCGGTGCGTACGGTCGATAGCCTGTTGCTCTACCGCCCTGTTCCACCAGGGATCAAAAAGAAACACATAATCTGCGGCAGTGAGGTTAAGCCCCGCATTACCTGCTTTCAGGCTTAATAAGAAAACCTTCGAGGGGCTGTCAGGACTATTGAACTCATTGACAAGTTCCTGTCTCCTCGGTACCAACGTGCCCCCGTCGAGCCGGAGATAAGCAATACCATTTTTATTAAGGTCTTTTTCCAGCAGATCGAGCATGGAGGTGAACTGTGAAAATACGAGGGCCTTATGATTGCTGGAAATATTATTTAATTCCTGGATCAGAACCTTTGTTTTGACCGATTCCGTATTTGCCGTATAATTGTTTTTCACCAGTTCACTGGAATTACAGACCTGCCTGAGTTTCATTATGCCATGCAATACCGATAATTTACCGGTGTTCAGTCCCTTATCTTTTATTTCTAAAAATAGATTTTCTTTTATGGTCTCTTTGATTTCTTCATACAGGAAGCGTTGTCCCGTATCCATTTCGCACCACAAAATTGTTTCTGTTTTTTCAGGAAGATCCGGAGCTACCTGTTCTTTTGTTCTTCTGAGTATAAATGGTGCTGTAAGTTTTTGCAATGCCTGAATTTTTTCAGGATCCCGCTCCCGGTCTATCGGATCTGCATATTCTCTCTTAAAAAATTCCCGTGAACCCAGCATGCCAGGCAACAAAAACCCTAACTGGCCATAAAGATCAAAGGTATTATTCATAACGGGAGTGCCGCTGAGGGCGAGCCGCACCTTCGCATTAATTTCGTTAATTGCCCGCGTGGTCAGTGCCGCAGGGTTTTTAATATTATGACTTTCATCTATCACTGCAGTATCAAATAGCAGCAGCCTCAGGTGTTCGATATCCGAACGCATGGTACCATAACTGGTAATAATCACCTGTGTTTCGGTAGCAAGGATATTTGTAATATCGCGGGCAGCTCCATGGTATATCCGTTTATTTACTCCCGGCGCAAATTTGGTAAATTCCTCATACCAGTTATAGATCAGGGAAGAAGGACACACGATAAGGTGTTTTGCCAATTCATTTAGTTCAATTCTGCTTGCAACAAAACAAATAGCCTGTACCGTTTTTCCAAGTCCCATATCATCCGCCAGGCATCCGCTGCAACCTGCTTCTGCCAGCAACCTCATCCACTCGTATCCCTTCTGCTGGTAGGGGCGGATAGCACGGATCTGAACGTTCATAGGAAGTGGATACAATATCGTTTCGGATGGCGATTGCCAGTGTTCCCATTTTGCCCACCATTCTTTTTTTAGCATCGTTTTTTCACTATCCGCGAAGCCACCCAGCGCCATCCACCTGCCAATTAGTAATGTTTTATGATCAACTCTTCCATGTTTAATCAGGC
>JAYUXA010000264.1:0-6038 GCA_043753245.1 Chitinophagaceae bacterium | reverse complement strand
TCTTCCTGAATCCAATGCACTGGCTAAATTAATACCGGACCGCCTGGGGATCACCCTGAAAAGAGTGCTTCATGCACCCATGACCATAAAAGAAGGGGCTAAATCACTGGAAGAAAAAGAAGGTGTGGCACCCGATGAAATGGAAACCGTAAAAAAGCTCCGGGAGCTGTATAGGGGAACCACCCTGGAAGGTGACGTGTTACGGGCTGCGGAACGCCTTGAAGGCTCCGTGCGCAATACAGGGATCCATGCAGCAGGTATCATTATCGCTCCGCAGGATCTGACCACGCTGATACCGGTATGCACCTCCAGGGATTCCGAACTCTGGATCACACAGATCGAAGGCAGTATTATTGAAGATGCCGGCGTAATAAAGATGGATTTTCTGGGTTTGAAAACCCTGACCATTATTAAAAATACCCTGGAAATGATCCGGGTAAATTATGGTATCGTGATCGATATTGAAGGAGTTCCTCTGGATGATAAAAAAACCTTCGGGCTTTACCAGCATGGGGATACTATCGGAACTTTTCAATTTGAAAGTCCGGGCATGCAAAAGCATCTGCGCGAACTGAAGCCGGATAAATTCGACGATCTGATCGCCATGAATGCCTTGTACCGCCCCGGACCTATGGCGTATATTCCGGATTACATCGACCGCAAACACGGACGCCAGCTGATCAGCTACGACGTTCCGGAAATGGAAGAATATTTAACGGACACCTATGGCATTACCGTGTATCAGGAACAGGTGATGCTGCTGGCGCAAAAGCTGGGAGGTTTCAGCAAGGGAGATGCCGATGTACTTAGAAAGGCCATGGGGAAAAAGCAAAAGTCGGTTCTTGATAAAATGAAGGCACAATTCGTTGCAGGTGCCACCAGGAATAATCATCCGAAAGAAAAAGTAGAGAAAATATGGACCGATTGGGAAGCCTTTGCCCAATATGCGTTTAATAAATCGCACTCTACCTGTTACGCATTCGTGGCCTATCAGACCGCTTATCTGAAATCCCATTATCCGGCAGAATACATGGCTTCTGTATTGAACAACGCGGGCAGCATAGAAAAAATTACATTTTTTATGGAAGAATGCAAGCGGATGGGCCAGATGGTACTTGGTCCGGACGTCAATGAATCCAGGAAAGGATTTGCTGTAAATGCCAAAGGCGAAATCCGCTTCGGGCTCGGAGGTTTGAAGGGAGTAGGTGAATCAGCTGTAGAAAGCCTGATGGAAGAAAGAGATAAAAATGGTCATTTTGTAACCGTATTTGACCTGATCAAACGCATCAACCAGCGGGCGGTGAACAAAAAGACCCTGGAAAACCTGGTTTATGCAGGAGCTTTTGACGGATTTAAAGAACTCCACCGCGCTCAGTATTTTTCGATCGCAACAGGTGATACGCTTACAGGGCTTGAAAAGCTCATCCGGTTTGGCAATGTATTTCAGACCAATGCGTCCGGGTCACTAAATACTTTATTTGGTGATTTTGCAATGCCGGATGTTACTCCTCCGAAAATTTTACCTTGTGAAAAGTGGTCACTGACCGAACTGCTTGATCACGAAAAGGATGTTACCGGGATGTTTATGAGTGGTCATCCACTTGATCATTTTAGGTTTGAAATCGAGCATTATGGCATTACCCGCCTTGGAGAGTTTAATGAGGTAAAAGAAGCAGTGACCATACAGGCCAATCCGGGCAGGAATTTTAAACTGGCGGGGCTGGTCGTGGATGCGCAACACCGGGTGACCAGGACGGGAAGGCAGTTTGGATCCTTTTTTATTGAAGATTATACCGGGAAAAGTGAATTTCTCTTGTGGAGTGATGATTATATCAAGCACTCCTCATTTTTAGAGAAAGGCAAGAACCTCTACCTGACTGGTGCCTTCAGACAAAGGTTTAACAAGTCCGAATTTGAATTTAAAATAGATCGTATTACCTTACTGGAGAATATCAAACAAACCCTGACCAAACAATTGGTGATCGACCTGGAGGCAAAACAGCTCGATGGCCAAGTGCTGGTTTTTCTACGGGATAATCTGCAAAAAAACCCTGGACGTACGGGCATTAAGCTTAACATTCTGGAATCGAAGCTTAATTTACGGGTAAGCCTGTTTAGCAGAGAAACGGGATTTGAAATGAATGACGAAATGGCTGCATGGCTAAGAGACAACCCGGATATTGGGGTGCAGGTGTTGACAGCTTAAACGTCATTTCCGCATCCTGGGGGTTTGGTTGTAAATTTGCATGGTACTGGCATAATCATCAAACTTAAAATAAAATTGTATGGCTTCAGAATTTACAGATGCGAACTTCCAGGAGAAGGTATTGTCATCAGATAAATTAACGGTAATTGATTTCTGGGCAGAATGGTGTGGACCATGCCGCGCAATCGGGCCGGTAATTGAAGAGTTATCTAAAGAATACACCGGTAAGGTGAATATAGGTAAAGTTAATGTGGACCATAATCCGCAATTGTCAATGAACTATGGGATCACCTCGATCCCCGCTATTCTTTTTATAAAAGATGGTAAAGTTGTCGATAAACTGGTTGGAGCCCAACCTAAATCGAACTTTGTAAAAAAGATCGAAGCACACATCAATGCTCCGGCTATTTAATAAATAAATAGAAAGATCTTCCTATAAGAGCAGGCTGGTGCCTGCTTTTTTTATTTAACTTGGCTTTATGCCAAACCAACTGGAGAATCTAAGCCGTGGTGCACTTGGAATGTTGTTTTTGCTTTTTATATGCTGGTTATTCAGTAACAACCGCCGGGCAATTAACTGGAACCTGGTAGGTATAGGAATCGTTGCGCAGATCGGCTTTGCATTGGGCGTACTCAAGGTTAACTTTATTACTGCAATTTTCAGGTGGCTCTCGGAAAAATTTGTTGAACTGATTGCCGTTGCCCACAAGGGTGTTGAATTCATGTTTGGCAAACTGGGTGACCAGACAGGTGACTGGGGCTATGTTTTTGCATTTCAGGCATTACCTGTAATTATATTTTTTTCCGCGCTGGCATCTATCCTGTATTATCTGAATATTTTGCAGAAAATCGTTTTCGCATTTGCCTGGATGCTCAAAAAACTAGGAGTATCCGGACCGGAAAGTGTATCAACTGCGGCTAATATCTTTCTGGGGCAAACAGAAGCCCCATTAATGATCCGCCCTTTTCTGGATAAACTTACGCGTTCTGAAATGCTTTGTATCATGGTGGGCGGCATGGCCAACACAGCAGGCAGTGTGCTGAGTGCTTATATTGGATTTTTAGGCGGCAATGACCCGGTTCAGCAACAATACTTTGCGCTCCATATGCTCAGCCAGTCGATCATGAGCGCACCTGCTGCAATAGTAGTATCCAAAATACTTTTTCCCCAGACAGAACCGGTAATGCGCGAACTAACCGTGCCACGTGAAAAGATCGGTAACAATTTTCTGGACGCCATCTCTATCGGCACTACAGACGGATTAAAATTAGCTGTAAATGTAGGTGCTATGCTGATCGTATTCACCGCCTTAATGTATTTATGTAATTATATACTGGGTTCAGCCGGGTATTGGTTAAATTTAAATGACACTATTAAAACAGCTACACATGGCCGTTATACATCCCTTTCTCTGCAGATGGTGATGGGATATATATTTTCACCTGTTGCCTGGATGATTGGAGTAAATGCCGCAGAGATGATTCAGGTGGGGCAATTGCTGGGAGAAAAAACAATACTCAATGAATTCGTTGCCTATTTTTCTTTTGGAGAAATGAAACGTGCCGGCCTTATCACCGATCCCAAATCAATATTAATTACCACGTATGCGCTTTGCGGATTTGCTAATATAGCGTCTATCGGCATTCAGATCGGAGGCATTAGCCAACTGGCTCCCAATCAGCGCCGTAACCTTACTGAATTGGGTTTCCGGGCACTTCTCGGCGGAACAATAGCCTGTCTGATGTGCGGATGCATTGCAGGTGCACTGAGCTAAAACAGACTTGCACGAGTACACTGGTCTCCATCATAACCTCACCGCTTAAATGTTCTTGCGTTCATTGCTGTAAACCTCACTAAATTTGCAAAATGCTACCTGTTCAGGAATTAATAAAAAGTGAAAAGGATACGGGTTTACGAAATATTGCCGATAAAATCATTTCCCGGGAAAGAATAAATGAGGAGGAAGGATTAATGCTTTTTGAAAAAGGAAGCCTTCCGTTTGTGGGTATGCTGGCCAACCATATCCGTGAAGAACGGCATGGAAACATTACCTATTTCAACCGGAACTTCCATATAGAACCTACGAATGTTTGTATCTACGCCTGTAAATTCTGCTCTTACTCCCGGCTCTATGCACATAAGGAAGAAGGTTGGGAGCTGACCATGCAGCAGATGCTTGACATCGTAAAGCAATACGATGGCAAGCCCGTTACTGAAGTGCATATCGTAGGAGGGGTTCATCCCAAAATGAACCTGGAATTTTTTGCAGAACTAATGCGAAAAATAAAAGCGCACCGGCCTGGTCTTCATATCAAGGGATTCACTGCGGTGGAGCTCGACTATATGTTTCGTAAGGCTAAAATGAGCGTCCGGGATGGGATGCGCTATTTTAAAGAAGCGGGCCTTGATTCTTTGCCAGGGGGCGGAGCAGAGATCTTTCATCCTGAAATACGTCAACAGATTGCAGATGATAAAATAGACGGGACCGGATGGTTAGCTATTCACGAAGCGGCACACCAGTTGGGAATGCACACCAATGCCACTATCCTGTATGGCCATATTGAAAAATACTGGCACCGGGTAGACCATATGGAAAAGCTGCGTCAGCTGCAGGATAAAACACATGGCTTCAATACTTTTATTCCGTTAAAATTTAGAAATAAAGACAATGAAATGAGCAATGTTCCGGAATCTACTGTACCGGAAGACATGAAAATGTATGCCATTTCAAGATTGTACCTCGATAATTTTCAACATATCAAAGCGTACTGGCCGATGCTTGGACGACAAAATGCCCAATTAACACTGGCCTTCGGAGTGAATGATATTGATGGAACGATCGATGACTCCACAAAAATATATTCTATGGCTGGATCCGAAGAACAGGCCCCTTCTATGAGCACGGAAGAACTGGTGACGCTGATAAAACAGGTAAAAAGAAAAGCGGTAGAACGGGATACGTTATACAATCATATTATGGTATATGAAGATCAGCCTGAATAATGTTATTGGTGAACTATCTGCAAAACCAGTAATGCTTTTGCTAACATTCTTTTAATCCCAGAGGAATATGAACGGCAAGTCCTCCCTCTGCCGTTTCCTTATATTTAAAATTCATGTCTTTTGCTGTTTCCCACATGGTGTTCACCACTCCGTCCAAAGAAACTTTTGCAAAATCGGGTGTGCTGTGCATCGCCAGCTGAGAGGCAGTGATTGCTTTAATAGCCCCCATCGTATTTCGTTCGATACATGGAATCTGTACCAGTCCCCCAATAGGGTCGCAGGTCATACCGAGGTGATGTTCCATTGCGATTTCAGCTGCCATCAGGGCCTGTCGCTGCGATCCACCGCAAGCTTCCGTTAACCCTGCAGCAGCCATAGCGGAAGACACACCGATCTCGGCCTGGCACCCACCCATTGCAGCAGATATCGTAGCCCCTTTTTTAAATATGCTGCCGATCTCGGCAGCGGTAAGCAGGAACTGAATTATTTTTTCAGGTGAATAGCCTCCGTTAAACAGTATAAAATAGTGCAGCACCGCAGGTATCACGCCTGCTGCACCATTTGTCGGTGCAGTAACCACTCGTGCAAAAGAAGCATTTTCTTCATTTACCGACAATGCAAAACAACTCACCCAATCCAGTATATAATTAAAATCTTGGCCACCATTGCGGATGGCCTGCGTCCATGATGCATAGCTATCATAGCGGGCACCCCTTAATAATTTAGCATTCAATGCTTCTGCCCTGCGCTGTACATTTAATCCTCCAGGTAATATTCCTCCGGTGTGGCAACCCCGGTACATGGATGCTTTCATCACTTCCCAAATTC
>JAYUXA010000263.1:0-6051 GCA_043753245.1 Chitinophagaceae bacterium | reverse complement strand
TTCGCTGGATCGGCAATGGCCGGACCATCCTTAACAATAAAGGAAATGCAGTCAAACAATATGAACCTTTTTTTTCCGTATCGCCCAGGTTTGAAAACGAGAAAGAATTAGTAGAAACAGGTGTAACGCCTGTCATGTACTATGATGCAATGAGCCGCCTGATAAAAACAGAAATGCCTGATGGTACTTTTTCAAAAATAATAGTTGACTCCTGGCAACAATGCCTTCATGATGCCAATGATACGGTGAAGGTAAGTAACTGGTACAAGAGAAGAACCGATGCAGCAAGGCCCGACTACATCAATGATCCTTATGAGCAGGCTGCATCTGTAAAATCATTGGCCCATTACAATACGCCTGCAGCATTACATCTGGACACATTGGGCAGACCCGTGCTGCAAATTGAAAACAACGGGAAAGATGCAGCCGGTAATGATATTTTATATAAAACAAAAATAGAAACAGATATCGAAGGCAATCTCAGAAAGGTAACTGATGCCAGGGAGTTGCCCGGAAATGCAGGCAAAGGCAATACCGTAATGGAATACCGGTACGATATGCTGGGCAATAAAGTATATCAGAAAAGTATGGATGCGGGACAGCGCTGGTTACTGTTAAATATTGCCGGCAATCCTTTACGCACCTGGGACGAGCGCAATCATGAGTTTCAATATTTCTACGATACACTTCACCGTCCTGTTTCGGGTATCGTCAAAGGCGGGGATACTCCGGGATTTTTACTGGACCATATCTTCGATAGGATATTTTATGGTGAAAATGAAACTAACGCCAAACAAAAGAATCTCCGGGGTAAGCCCCTGCGGCATTTTGATACTGGCGGTCTGCTGGAAACTCCTGCCTACGATTTCAAGGGGCAACCGGTATCCACTACAAGGAGACTATTTAAAAAATATAAAGAAGTTTCCAACTGGACAGATGCAAGACTTCAGACTGATCTTGAAAATGAATCTTTTTCTGTTATAATTAAGACAGATGCACTCGCGAGAATTACACGACAAACGTCCCCGGATGGAAGTATTGTGATCCCATCTTACAACGAAACGGGCTTGCTTGACAGACAGACCGTAACCCATCTTCATCCTGCTATAGTAAGCACCTACATAAAGAACATAGAGTACAATGAAAAAAAGCAACGAAAAAAAATTATTTATGGCAATGATGTAACCACTACTTTTTATTACGACAAAGAAAACTTCCGCCTCAGGAAGCTGGAAACCAGACGACAGAATAACGAAATTCTGCAGGATTTATATTACACGTATGACCCCGTTGGGAATATTGCATTTATTAAAGACGATGCTTACGACCCTGAGTTTTTCAACAATCAGGTAATAGGTTCCGTAAGCAGCTATACCTATGACGCCATTTATCGTCTTACGCAAGTTACCGGAAGAGAGAATACCGCTGCTTTGAATTTCGATGCCACGGATAACTGGAACGATGCGCCGTATATGCAATCAAATCCTATGACCATGGCCACGTATACTCAACGATACCGGTATGATCAGGTCGGAAATATACTTGATATAAATCACCTTAATAAATGGACAAGAACCTATGAATACGAAACCAATAATGATCGTTTGAAAAATACAAAACTTGGGCAGGGCGTTAATGCTTTTATTTATTTATATCCTCATCATGTAGAACATGGTTTTATAATGGCAATGCCGCATCTGGAAGAAATGAATTGGAACTTCAAAGAGGAATTGATTAAAACTATAAGGCAAAAAGTGAATTCCGGCAACGGTACGGCTCAGACCACCTGGTACCAATATGATGGGCAGGGACAACGCATACGGAAGATAACAGAAAATAGTGCCCAGGCAGGTGGCCGGTCAATAAAGAAGGAAGAACGTATATACCTATTGGGCTATGAGTTATATAAAAAGTATACCGGAGTTAGTGCAGGTCTGGAACGGACCACATTAAGCTTATTGGATGATAAGCATTGCTTTGTGAGGATAGAAACGCGAAACGATGTGGATGACGGCTCTGAAAAAAGACTGGTAAGATACCAATTGCATAATCATATAGGTTCAGCAGCAATGGAGCTGGATAACATTGCCCGGGTAATAAATTATGAAGAATATTATCCTTTTGGCAGCACCGCTTATCAGATTAAAAACAGTACTATAATATGTGCGGCAAAACGTTACCGGTTTATGGGAATGGAACGGGATGAAGAAAGTGGATTGATGTATTTCTCTGCCAGGTATTACACATCCGTATGTGGCAGATGGATCAGCAGTGATCCTATTGGAATACAAGGTGGAAGTACGAACACCTTTGCCGCATTCTCAAACAATCCGGTCATGAATATAGATCCGGGTGGCACAAATGATTATTCCGGAATAGCCCCAACAATACAGGAAATTCCGCCAGCCCCTGATGACCCTCTTGTTGCCAGTCCCGTTGGAGGATTCGTTGGCGGTCTTCAACAATCCACGATTACACCAACCTATTATTCGGGAGAAAGTTTATTCCCTCCGCGGGTAGTCGGCCTGATCCAGGTAGGGGGCGGGATATTAGAAGGAACCGGAGCAATTGGATTATTGCTAACACCAGAGCCAACAATGCTTACGAAAGCTGGAGGAATAGCTCTGGGTATTCACAGTTTAGATACTATCGGAGCAGGCGTAAAAACGTTATATACCGGACAGATTGAAAATACGTTAACCCAGCAAGGAGCAGAATACGGAGCACTTAAAGTCGGTTTTGCTCCCGCTAATGCAAGATATATTGGAATTGGAGCAGATTTAATAGCTGGAGCAGGCCCTTCTTTGGCAGTTGGTATAAACAGAAGACTCGCCATTTCAGCAGCAGAAAATTCAGACAATATTCTTTCAGTTACTTTTCCACGTGCAATAACTCCTGCAACTTTAACCGGAGGCCACAATGTCGTAGGCGTTACAAGTGAAGGGGCTCAAACCTGGGGTCATCTTGTGCTGGGCACCCAGGCCAATGTAGGTACAGCCACATTGGGAGATGCAGCTTATGTAACTCTTGCAAATTCATCAAGATCAGCGAGAATAACCAATATAGCTGTTTCGTCAGCAGGTGCTGCCAGGGCAGAAACAAGATTACTTGACTGGATAAGGAAAACTGAACCGGTTGTGGATGCTGCAGGCAATACTTCCTTTTCCCTGCTTTGGGGTTGGACCAAGCCTGCTTCAAATTATCAAACTTGTGCCACAATTGCGACTGACGTATTAAGAAGTGGTGGCGTTGCTATGCCAACGTGGGCAGTAAAACCTTCTCTGGTATATTTTGGAGCGAATTGGGGTTATTTATTTACCGCGGGTACTTCTGCCGCTACAACTGCCAGTACAAATGCAAAGTCAGGCAAATAAAAATTCATTGGTTAAAATAAATCTTTTAATTAATTGTCATTATGAAACCTATCACCCCGCCCGTAAATCCTGAAGAACAGGGAGAATCCGTAGCCAATCTCCAGGAGGCCCTGCAAGCTTTTGTCGGCAGTGCCATCATTAAAATTTCCAGCGATGAATGGGATAAAATGCTTCCCGATTTTAATGTCGAAAAGCGTAACCAATTTTATGGTGAGAGAACTGCAGATCTTATATTGAAGTTCCGGTTGCAGAATGGTCTTAAAGAAGGAAGGGATGTAGATGAAGCTACAGCAAAAGCGCTTAATTCACTACTGGTTGTTTCTGATGAAAGAGCCAGAGTAGCAGGCAACATTTCATCTGCCAACGGAAAACCTTTTCCGGATATACTTATTAAAGCATGGCACAGGGAGATTGGTTCCCAGTATCTTTTGGGTGAAACGCGTACCGATCTTAACGGTCATTATGAAATTGCTTATCCCCCTATCCATAAAGATCAAGCCGCTGGAAAGTTCACCAACTTACAGGTCTTTGCCTACGATAAAAATAATGAGGAGATCACGCATTCCATTGTTCACTATAATGTTTTGCAGGAGATATCCATCAATCTGCAGGTTCCTGATCCATCTGATCACTTATCTGAATATGAAAAGATGCTGGCTGAACTGCAACCATTGCTGAAAGGTCTGTCCCTGGCAGAATTAAAGCAGGAAGACATCGATCTGTTGGCAGGCAATACCACCATTCCCAGGGAACATATTGTTTTGCTTCAACAGGCTTCCGGCACAGCACTTAAATACACCGCGCCGGAAACCGGGACCGAAGCAAAAGAAGGTAAGGATCTCCTGATCCCTGAAGTTATATTTTATGGCTGGTTCAGACAATCGCTTCCGGCTGATCTAAAACAGCTTTTTACACATTCAGCTGATGAATTGATCACATCGGTGCTTAACGCTGTAAAATCGCATATCATCCCTGACCAGGATTCGGATATCCTTGCAAAAATAAAAGATGCGATCAACCGCATTGCGATAAACGACCTGCTGGCACCTACTAAAAATGATTTAGCAAGTCTGGGAGATGTACTGAATACCCTGCCGGAAAAACTTTCTTATGAAAAGCAATTCATGGTAGCAAACGTTTTGCGGGATAAAAGCAATCCGGAAATTTCCATTAGTGAGAAACTAAAAAAAGCCGGGCTGGAGGACCCACAGGCCAAAGCTGTCGAAAGAACTCTGGCCTTCCAGTCCTTTTCAGAAAATTTTCTTCCCTTAATAAAAACCTTACAGGAAGATCCTGAATTTGATTCATTGAAGCAGCTTGCATTAAATGTAAGTAAGGAAAATTTTACAAGGAAAATAATCGAAAATAAAGCTTTCCCGCAAAATGAAAAGCCCGAGGATTTTTCAGATCGTCTTTACAATAATCTTTTTCAGAAAGAACCTACTGCGATGTTGCGCAGGATGCTAAAAGAGGACAGGCCACCGGTTGCGGGAGATGCCGGTATGGGTACGCATATTGATAAGTTCCTTTCCGCCTTGCCGGAAACCTTTAATATAAAAACTACTTCTGTATACGATGCTTTTAAAAATAAAAAAGCCTTTGATGGGGTTGCACCTGAATTTCATGAAAAGATCAGAACAGAATTGAAATCCCTGCAAAGGATCACTGCCATCAGTCCTGTACCGGATGCTGTGACTGTTCTCATGAAGGCACGCGTAACATCGGCTTTGATGATCAGCTCGATGCCTGAACAGCAATTCGTTAAAACCTTCTCTTCCTCTTTAGGAAGCAACGGTGAAATGATAGCCCGCGAGGTCCATGCCAATGCAGTGAATGCGCAGATCCGGAACGAAAAAGCGCTGATGGCATTTAAAGAGATCAAAGGTGGCACAGGTATATCGATGATTGACCAATCCATGAAAAATTCAATAAATGAACATCCTGATTATAACGAGGTGTTCGGGCAAAATAATTTAAGTTGGGACTATCTTTTTGGTGATGCCGGTTTATGTGAATGTGGTGAATGTACTTCTGTATACAGCGCTGCGGCCTATTATGTAGAATTGCTGCAATACCTGCGAAATAATAATCTCGATCCTGAAGCAGGAGGACCTACAGGCATCAAACCGCAAGATCCAAAAGATATATCCGGAACACCTTTACAGAAATTATTCGGCCGGCGTCCTGATCTGATGTGTTTGCAATTAACCTGTAAAAATACCAATACCATTCTCCCATATGTGGACCTGGTAAATGAGATCATGGAAAGCTATGTGGTTGAGCATATGACCCTGCCCTTTAATGTAGGCGAAGAGGAAACAACCGGAGAATTACTCGCACAGGCTCATCATACCAATTATAAAGCCTACGAAGTGCTTCATGAAACGGTGTATCCATTTTCATTGCCTTATCACCAGCCAGTGGATGCGATCCGGATTTTTCTGAAGTCGCTCGGAACCGGGTTTTATGAACTGATAAAAACATTTTGTTCAGCAAGGGATACTGCTAATGTATTGGAACCCGTGCGAAACGTTGGAGATCCTGAAATACCGTTGTCACCAGCGGCTGCTAATCAGGATGCATTGTACAACAGTTACCTCAGTAATGCATCAGATGCTGAATATCTGGAGATCACTCAGGAAGAATATGTGATCCTTACAAAAGAAGCATTCGTTTC
>JAYUXA010000262.1:0-6055 GCA_043753245.1 Chitinophagaceae bacterium | reverse complement strand
TTTAAGAAGTTTTATAAAACTATTATGCAGTAGCCAAAAAAGTTGCTCGAAAAATACCTGATCACTTCGTCAGATTGGATTGATATTGTTTTATATCTTATACCCATTGGAGAATTTTCAAGTCCCTAAATAGATAAGAAAAACATAAACCTTGCTATTAAGTTTGCATTTATCCAGCAATTTGGTTCTATTTTATTCAAACCTGGTCATGATCTTTGCCAGCGTATCAAAATTGTTTACCAGGTCTACCAATAAGAATTCAGCGGTAAGCTTATTGGAAAATGCGATTTCTTTCTAAACTGAAACTTTCGACTTCCCCATCTAAATTTTCCATATTGCTTGTGATTAGATACTATTCTTTCAAATATAATTGGGCGGCGGCCACCCCCTAATCGCTAAAATTCTGTAAAATAACTATTTAAAAGGCTGAAATATAGAATAATAGAGTATTTGGTAATTCTATTAAAATTTACGCCGCTTCGAAGGAAAGTTATGTGAATCGTTCATAAATTTAGTTGATCACATATCGTGATCAAAATTGAATATCTTAATTTACTATTCAAAAAAGCCACTGCCTAAAATATCTTGTCAATGTGCCTGTAAGTATAGGGACTATCTTTAATTTTACCGGATTAATTCAAAATGCATTCCACATGCCTGATTATAATCACCTTCGGGAACTGTGCCAAAAGGGAAGTAAAGTTTCGACGGCCGTAATAGATGAGTTTATATTGTATTATGCTGCTAAACGTGATAAGTTGGACCAGGAATTTGAGACAAGGATTTCCCGTTTCAGACATGCTGAATTGGGCGTGCCTGAGATCAGTACAATATTTTTTTTGATACTGCCACTATCCTTTCCATATAACCGCATCATCAAAGTAGCAAACCGGTCGTTAGCTTGCAATGCATTAATGTTGCTGGTTTTATCCAACACATAATAGATTAAAGAGACGAGTGAGATTTGACATTTGGACTTTTCGGCATTTTTCCATCTGCTCTAATTCTTTCTTTTGGTAGGATTCTTTAACGGTTTCCAGTTTAGGTAGGAAATTGCCATAGAAATCCAGCCAATAATGGAATAGCAAGAAAATAGGAAAAACGGCAATGGAAACAAGGAAGCAAACCACACCGTACATCGTATCAAACTTGTGAAAAGGCAATACTATGCTCAACGATAGTGCCATAAGCGATGTAAAATGTCCTAATACATAAGAAAACCAATAATCTGCAATCATTTTGTTGCACGTAGCATTCACGGTCCATTACGGAATCTCTGCCTTTCGATGAGTGTGTAGGCAATCAAACTGAACGTTAATGCAACTGAGCTGTGTTGGGAAGTCAAATGTAACGAAGGACTTCACTTTCTTCACATAATCTTTCATCACTTTATCCTTTTTCTTAAGATTACGAAAACTATTTACGGCTACAATTAATTATTTTAATGGTTTAACACTAATCTTGCGCGTCGGAAGACTGTTTATGTACATCCACGATAGAGGATGAAGTCAAACATGCAATTTAATTGCACTTACTGCGTTTATCTGTATGATCCTTACACAAAATCTTAGGATGATTCTATATTCAGACAGAATCGCTACACTTTTACTTACATTTTTAATTTAATTATTTCCAATTACAAACGGGAAATTCCCGTTAAAACATTCAATTTATTATGATGCGTTCTAAAATTATTCCAACCTTATTATTGCTTGTATCGCTACTCAGTTGCAATAAAAATGACAATTCTGGTGGAAATCCCACCGTAATGTCAGCAGAACCGCTGAACAATGTAACCGGTGTGCCGCGCAACACAGAAATTGCTTTTACCTTCAGCGAGACAATGGATTCTTCAACACTCAATAGTTCAACATTTTATGTAAAACAAGGAGTAACAAATGTTTCAGGTACCATAACGTATTCAGGTACTACAGTTAAGTTTATTCCGTCGGTTTCCCTTACATCCCTGGCGACATATACTGCAACTATCACAACTGGTGCTAAGAACCCCGCTGGCAGAGGTCTTTCCAAGAATTCAGTATGGACTTTTACTACTGGTGGAAGCATTTCTGTATTGTCTGTGGTAGATCTTGGAATAGCAGCCAACTATGTTATTGTAGCTAAAACTGCCATCAACAACAATGCAACATCTGTAGTTACAGGTGATTTAGGACTTAGCCCTGCGGCTACTTCTTACATTACTGGGTTTTCATTGACTAACGCGACAGGGTACGCTACTTCAGCTCAGGTAACCGGTAAATTATATGCTGCAGACATGGCTGTTCCTACACCAAGCAATATGACAACTGCTGTAAACGATATGCTTACCGCATATAATGACGCAGCAGGCCGTCCATCACCAGATTTCACCGAGTTAGGAACAGGAAATGTTGGCGGCAAAACGTTGACTGCGGGTCTGTATAAATGGAGTGGCAATGTTACAATACCAGTAGACGTAACTATTGCTGGTGGCGCAAACGATGTGTGGATTTTCCAGGTGGCTGGAAATTTAACAATGAGTTCAGCGGTAAAATTCACGTTGAGCGGTGGTGCACAGGCAAAGAATATTTTCTGGCAGGTAGCGGGCCAGGCTACCCTGGGGACTACTTCCCATTTTGAAGGAAATATATTGTCCATTACTGGAATTACATTGCAGACCGGAGCATCAATAAAAGGCAGGGCACTTGCTCAAACCGCTGTTATTCTCGATGGCAACGCTGTAACTAAACCATAGTACAAATAAATATTTTTATATAAGACAGCCTGAGTAGGGCTGTCTTTTTAATATTTTTAAAAAGACTTACAATGACTATGACTACCGTTGTTTGAAGTATTATGACGGTGAAGGAAAGAGGATATACCCGATACTAACCGATTATTGATCTTCTTCTTCTGAAAGTTAAAGGCTGAATTGATCACTTATACATTAATCTGAAAGATCAAATTATCCATGTTGCTGTCTTTGTCAGATACAGGAGCACCCATGACACCTGCAAAAATTAGTCGCGAAGGAGTAAATTATAACGTAACCAAAAATGTGCTTTAGAGGTGTAGATACAAATCTTTTAGTAAATTTAAAAAAATAGTAGGCGATGAATACAGTAAAGTTAGATAACAAATCCTACTTCATTCTACCCAAGAAAGAATATGAAAAGCTGGTGACTAAAGCCGCCAGTAAAACACCTTCGGCAAAAAAACTATCCCTTGATCAGGGGAAAAAACTAGCCTACAATCTAATTGATAAATGGTCCAAAGAAAAATAACCATTCTGGAACCTGCGGTGCATCCCGTTGCGAAGGTTTCTTCGATTAGGTACCACTATTCCGGGTGAAAAGTGTACTGAAAAAGGACGGAAACCACGATGTCTTTATTACTATTGTTCCTGATAATTAATTTGACTGATGGTTGCCTAGCTGCCGTTGTTTTTAGTTATGCAATGGTGAGTCTGTATCTGAATTTCGGTTTAAACTGATGTTTCGGAGGTGGCAACATTCGATGCTTCTTTCCCCGACAACGTGGTCGCCAACTGATAGTACCTGTGAAAAACGGAATCCGTTTCGGTACCCCGGCCAATCTTAAATTTAGCCCTCCTTCTTACTAAATTCAGGATGAAACTATTGATTCACAATGAATTATAGACACTCGTTTTCAAACATTCGTAACTGCTATTATGGAGGGTAAGTATACGGCGCAAAATAGGTGACATTTTGAGAGAAATTCATATCTTTGAAAAAGAGGAGTTACGGATGCAAACAACTAAAAAAATTGAAAAGGAAATAAACAATTTCCCGGAAGGCGAGGTCTTTACTTATGACCAGCTAAAACTGGTTCCAGCTGAATATCGTGCAGCAGTAAAGGCATTAGGGAGAATGACCCAGGCGGGGCTTATCAAAAGAGCTTCAACCGGGCGATATTATAAACCCAAAAAATCAGTATTTGGAGAACTCAAACCTGGAGAGGATCAACTTTTGAAACCCTACCTGTTTCAAAAAGGTAAGAGAATAGCTTATGTTACTGGCACATCCTTGTATAATAAAATGGGGTTGACAACGCAGGTTCCCAAAAATATAAAAGTTGCCAGCCGGGATAAAAGAATAATTACTAAAGTTGGAAGCGTCTTAGTGAAGGCAGTGAAAAGTTACGTGGACGTCACCGATGACAATTATTACATACTGGAAATTCTGGATGCCATAAAAGACTTTAAAGACATCCCGGACCTTAACAGGGAAGCGGCACTAAAACGTCTGGAGCAAAAGATCAATGAACTTAATGAAGATGATAAACGGAAACTGATCAGTACCAGTCTGAAATATCCGCCGCGAGTACGGGCCCTTACAGGAGCATTGTTAACCGGTCTTGGTATTGATTCCAGGATGATAGAAACACTTTCAAAAAGTCTGAATCCTCTATCTTCCTATAATTTTGGAATTAACCAGCTAGAGTTGCCAACCATTAAACAGTGGAACATTGTATGAGATTACATGAAGACAAAGAATTATTCCGGGAAGCCGTTCAGGCTGCTTCACAGCAATGAAATGATGGTAAGAACTTGGCCAGGAGGACATCATAAAGAGCTATAACATGCAGCCTTTTGGAGTTCTCGTACTCAGTAAGGAACGTACCTTTTGCGAGAAGATCATGAGCCTGGTTCGCTTTTCTCTTATAGCCGATCCCTACACCGATCTCGCAAATAAAATCCGTCATATTTATGACCTTCACATGATGTTGAAAAATATAGAAGTCAAAACCTTTTTCGATAGCCCCGATTTTGATACAATGCACAATAGGTTGGAGCAGACGATCTGGTAAGTTTTAAGAACAACAAGGATTGGCTTACAACGCATCCCGCAGAAGCCGTGATTTTCAAAGCCCCGGAAGAGACCTGGGAGCAGATTTGACAGCCATATCAAACAACATTCAAAGATCTCGTCATTGGAAACCTACCTGGCGAAACTGATTTACTGGCAACAATAAAAGCCATCGCAGAAAGGCTTAAAAAAACGAAATGGGAGATAATTACTGTGTAACGAGGAAGTCCAATGCAATTTCCGAAGGATTGATCCACTAAAACTATTGCGATGTATATAAGCCAAGTGAAAATAAAAAATTTCAAATGCTTCAAAGACACATTCTCTTTGGAGCTATTTTCTCTAAACTCCAAATGTAAATCTGAACAATATTGTAATACCATATTCCTTCGTCCTTTAGCTTTACTTCAACATGGTAGCGTTTTTGTAATCGATCGTCAGTGGTAGAAATTATTTTACTATCTGTGTCTCGAACCATTCAAGGTACTTTTCAATCTGCGATACGAGATAATAAGGAAGGTTTAGCAAATGGACAGTTTTGCCACCCGGCGTTGTGATCGTTGAGAGCAGTATTTCTCCGGCATAAAATCGTACTGCGATGTTATGAGGTGCCATATCCATAAATATGGCCAAAGAACGCAATGTTCCCGTCGAACCAGATTTGACTTCAATGGGTACCAGTTTTTCTTTATACCTGAACAGGTAATCTACTTCTGCCACTGATGTTGTTTTTTCTCTAACCCAAAACGCCAGTCCATGCAATGCGCTGTACTGACGGGCTAGTAATTCCTGGCCCACGATATGTTCTATTACCGTTCCCTGGTACACATTGTTTAAATCGGTGGTTCCTAAAATTTCTTGCTGCAACCCTACAAAATAATTTAGCATACCTGTATCCAGTACATGCAGACGCGGCGATTTACTTACATCGGGCAACAATGGTAGAACCGGGCTTGTTTGTGGATAGACCAGATGAATCAGCAACGCTTTTTCGAGTGTCCGCAACGCTTCACCCATCTCCCGTGACTTATAGGACGAATTACCAAAATTTTGGAATTTGATCCGCTTACCTGATTCGGGAAAACTTGAACGGATCGCATGCCGGATATAATCAACCTGGGATCCGCCATGAGCGTATTTCTCTACATCATCGAGATATGAAACGAGCAGTGATTCATAAATGGGAGTAAGTGCTGCCAGATCTTTATGACCTGAATAGTGCGCAACAATTTCAGGCATGCCGCCGA
>JAYUXA010000261.1:0-6070 GCA_043753245.1 Chitinophagaceae bacterium | reverse complement strand
TGTTTAATTATATGTATTTTTATAATGGCTCTGGCATTGGCGCAGGCGATTTTAACAACGATGGTTGGATTGATGTGTTCTTTTGCGCGAATCAGGGAAATAATAAAATATATCTTAATGAGGGAAACCTGCATTTTAAGGATGTAACAGTTCAGGCTAAGATTCCTGAAGCTAAAGACTGGTCTACAGGAGTATCCGTGGTGGACATTAATAATGATGGTTTACTGGATATTTATATTTGTAAAGTAGGCAAATATGAACGGTTAAACAGTAGAAATCAGCTGCTGGTTTGCAAAGGAATAAAAAATGGCATTCCTTTTTATCAGGATGAAGCCCGGCAGTATGGGCTGGATTTTTCTGGATTTAGCACGCAGGCGGCATTTTTTGATTATGATATGGATGGCGACCTCGATATGTATCTTTTAAATCACTCCGTTCATCAAAGTGGTTCATTTGGTCCACGCAGTCACTTTATCAATACGTATAGTGCTTTATCCGGCGACCGATTATTTCGGAACGACGGAAATCATTTTACTGATTTAACAAAGCAAAGCTTAATTAATAGTTCCGAGATTGGTTATGGACTAGGTATTGCAATAAGCGATATTAATCTTGATGGATGGCCGGATATCTATATTGGCAATGATTTTCATGAGAATGACTATTTATACATCAATCAAAAGGATGGAACCTTTCGGGACGAGAATAGCCGGCGGTTGATGCATACCAGCAAATATTCGATGGGAGTGGATATTGCGGATGTAAATAATGACGGCTACTCCGAAATTATTTCAGTGGATATGCTGCCTGAAGATCCATACATTTTAAAACGCTCATTAGGAGATGATGATTATGACATTTTCTTTGATAAGATTTCATCAGGATACAGTTATCAATATTCCAGGAATAACCTCCAGAATAACACTCGTAATGGGATTTTTAGCGAGACGGGCGCATATTCGGGAATTGCCGCTACTGATTGGAGCTGGGCTCCCCTATGGATGGATTTTGATAATGATGGTTTAAAAGATTTATTCATATCTAACGGGATCCCCAAGAGACTGAATGATATGGACTACATAAATTTCGTTTATAGCAGGGAGATACGATACAAGATCCAGAATAATGACATGGAGGATAAGGATATGTCCATGATAAAGAAGTTTCCGGAAATAAAAATAAAGAATAAATTCTATAGCAATACAGATGAGCTTAAGTTCCTGGACATGGAAGCTTCTGTAGAAGATGACCAGCCGACTTATTCCAATGGTGCTGTTTACGCTGATTTTGATAATGATGGCGACCTTGACGTTGTAGTGAATAATATTAATGATCCTGTTTTATTGTATGAGAATAAAGCTTCAAAAAAGGAGAATAAAAATTTTGTTGATATCAAATTAAAGGGTTCTGAAAATAATACATATGCCGTGGGGTCTAAGCTGGCTTTATTTGTCAGGGATAAAATCCAATTATACGAAAATAATCCGGCACGAGGATTTATGTCGAGCATGGTAATCCCTATGCATATTGGATTTGGAAAAGCAATGATTGATTCGGCATTTTTAATCTGGCCTGATAATTCTTTTGAAAAAATTACTATTGATACTTCCAACCAATATATTTCATTTGTTTATCAGAAAGGTCTGCCTCAGTTTGATTTCAGAACTATTACTTCTTTCAAAGCCAACTCCACAAGCCCTGTTGTTGATATTATCAGAGAAACCAAATTAACCTATTTGCATAAGGAAAATGCATTTAATGAATTTGACCGTGAACCATTACTGCCTCACATGCTTTCTACGGAGGGGCCTGCCCTGGCTGTGGCCGATATCAACCAAGACGGACTGGAGGATGTCTTTATTGGCGCTTCTAAATCTTTTCATAACGCCATCTATCTGCAAAAGCCTAATGGACAATTTTTAAAAACTATTCAACCAGATCTTTTTAAGGACAGCCTGTTTGAGGATGTGGATGCCACATGGGCAGATGTTAACAATGATGGCAACGTTGATTTAGTAATTGCTTCAGGAGGCAATGAGTATTACGGCCATGACGATCATTTATTACCCCGCGTTTATTTAAACAATGGTATAGCAAATTTTTCAAGAGTGAAAAATGCCTTTATTGGCGAATATGTAACGGCTTCGTGCATTGTAGCTAATGATTTCAATGGCGATGGTTTTATCGATTTGTTTCTTGGAGGCAGGGCTGTACCCTGGAACTATGGAGAGATTCCGGGATCGTATTTGTTACAGAATGACGGCACAGGAAAATTTATGGATGTTACAAAGAAATTTGCAATGGAGTTGGCCAAAATAGGAATGGTTACGGATGCTGTTTGGGAGGACATTAACAAGGATGGAAATATGGACTTAGTAGTTTGTTGCGAATGGGGCGGCATATATGCCTTTATGAATACAAAGTCCGGGTTTATTAAAAAGGTCTTAACCAATAAACGAGGCTGGTGGAATTTCATTTTACCTGTTGATGTGGATAACGACGGCGACATGGATCTCATAGCCGGAAACCTTGGATTAAATAGTCTTTTAAAAGCAACGCCGGAGCAAGCCGTGCGGCTGTATTTTAATGACTTTGACGGCAATGGACAAAAAGAGCAGGCGATTACCTATTATATTAAAAACAGAGAAATACCTTTTGCCACAAAAGAAGAACTGCAAAAACAGATCCCATCGATAAAAAAGAAATTCATATTCGCGGAAGATTTTGCAAAAGCTTCCATCAATGATATCTTCTCTGAGGATAAAATAAAGAATTCGAGCATCTTAACGGCCGATTATTTTGCCAACTCGATACTAATCAATAATGGCAACGGTGATTTTTCCTTAAAAGAATTACCCTGGCAGGCTCAGCTAACAAGCTACCGCGATGCTGAAACTGTTGATGCCAATAAAGATAATCTGCCCGATATTATATTAGTAGGAAATTATTATGCAAATAATATTCATATTGGCAGGTACGATGCCGGTCGCGGCAATTTATTGCTAAATAAGGGTAGTGGAGGTTTCAATTGCGAGAACCTGAACGGATTAAATCTGTCAGGTGAATCCCGGCATATCAGGAAAATTAAAATCAATAATCAAACTGCGTATATTATTGCCAGGAATAATGATAGTCTTGAAGTGATTCAATTTTCGGAAGGAATAAAGTAGTTATTTTATCTGATGGGACAATAGATTTTTGTTATCCATTTAGTGCTGTCAGTCTCAATAGTTCTATCACTGACCAGGGAATAGAAAGCGATAGCAGGTTGAATCCTTTGGTAGTCTATGGCATATTGGTTTATTTGGGTAAATGCTTTCGTTGTCGCTTCTATGCCGCCTTTTATTTCTGTAACTAAAATATTTCCTTTGCCTAACATTCTTTTCTCAGATATATCTCCAGAGTTTGGAAGCGGTCTATCAAGCGGTAGTGCCACTTTTACCTCATACTGTACACTGTCTTTTGTTTGAATATTTAACATTGGAAATCCTGTTTCTTTTGCGCTGTTCTTATAGGCATAGTTCCTTAGCTTGGCGACAAGGTGATAAATAAATGGTGTAGTAGGATACCCTGTACTATTGGCAAGGGTCGAAACCAGCAGGGAATCTTTTACAAATTCTTTAAGTACTTTAATTCCGTATATGTTTTCGTCTTTAGTGTAATAAGTTTTCATGGCCTTTAGAATGATATTCATATCCTGATTTAGCCTATTTGCTTTTTTCCAGGTTTGCCAACGAAATATCGGATTATAAGGAACGGAGATAGCACCTACCCATGCTAGTTTTATAGAGTCCGTCTCCAGAGAAATTAAATATAATGATGTTTTTAGAGAGGTTTTTTTGTCGCTAATGGTGACGGGGAGGGCTGATATATTTTCATAGAAACGGTAGTCGTACCCGTGTAAAGAGAAATTCATATCAGATGACACTTCGCCTGGCCACCATTTTTGTATACTATTTTTATTTATGAGCATACGGTACAGGCCACTTTGCGTAACTTTTACGCCTGTATTACCGTTTAAAGCTATGGTATCTGGGATCAATATATATAGGAAAATCAACATGATCAGCGCCATTCCTAAAAATCCGACTACCCATTTCTTCATAAAAAAATATTGAATTGAGTCAAAAATTACGGTAAATAGTAGCAATATTAAAAAATTCCGGTTTGCGGGCCGAACTAACAGTAAATAGTATCCTTTTTAGATACTTAGCACGCGCTGCCATTTTAAACTTTTTTAAATCTCATACCTTTTTATTATAATAGATAGTGCAGCTTAATTGTGGTGACTGTTTTACTTATTCACCTCAATCGTTTGCAGGAAATACCAGAGCTTTAAATGTTTAAATTCAGCAACCTTTCTAAATAGCGCTAACTAATGAGTCTTGCCAAGCCCTACCTGACGTTTATTCAGATTATCAATATGAATGTCGGCTTCTTCGGAATTCAATATAGTTTTGGGCTCCAACAGAGCGCTGTTAATCCGATCTATGATATTCTTGGAGCATCTCCTGATCAGATACCCATCCTTAACCTGGCGGGGCCTGTTACTGGTTTTTTGATACAACCTTTGATAGGAGCTTTAAGTGATAAAACATGGCATCCGAGATGGGGCAGAAGAAAACCTTATTTTTTTGTTGGCGCCTTAATTTGCAGTATATGTCTTTTCATTTACCCATTTAGCAGCTCACTCTGGATGGCTGCAGGCCTGCTATGGTTGCTGGATGCAGGCAATAATACAGCAATGGAACCCTACAGAGCTTTTATTGCGGATAAACTGGACAAAACCCAACAACCGACTGGTTTTCTGGCACAGAGCTTTTTTACAGGGTTCGGGCAGACTTTAGCCAATCTTTCAATTTTTGTATTTCCATTACTCTTTGCCGGCAAAACAGGATCTCTTCCTAATTGGGTGTATGCGGCGTTCTTTTGCGGAGCGATTTGTTCAATGGGATCTATTTTATGGAGTATCAGAACAACAAAAGAAATTCCTCCAACGGCGGAAGAATTAGCGTTGATGAAAAGTGAACCCATCCATCTTTTGACTCCTTTTAAAGATATACTATCATCCATTAAGGAAATGCCCAAGGCACTCTGGCAGCTTGCTTTGGTATATTTATTTCAGTGGTATGCACTATTCTGTTACTGGCAAAATTCATCCAAAAGCGTTGCGCTGTCTTTGTGGAACGCTACACCAGGTAAAAATCCCGAACTGTATGAAGAGGCCGTTGGCTGGACCGGATTAGTGAATGGCTGGTATAATATTGTTACTTTTTTAAGCGCATTCAGCCTGGTTTGGTTCGCTAAAAAATATAGCCCTAAGACCGTTCATTTTGTATGTCTTATTCTGGCAGGAATAGGCTTTTTGGTGTTTCCACAAGTGCACAATAAATATCTGCTTTTTGTTGCTATAACCGGATTTGGAATTGGATGGGCCAGTATTATGGGAATTCCATATCTGATGGTGGTGAATAGTATTCCTAAAGAAAAATACGGCATTTACATGGGAATTATTAATATGATGATCGTTATACCAATGATTATTCAGAACCTAAGCTTTGGTTATATTCTAAAGCATTTTTTGAATAATGATCCGAGAAATGCTATTACATGGGCAGGAATATTTTTGATCATTGCAGCATTGCTTACGCTGAACATCGGAACCAAAAAGAAAATTTTCGCAGAGGAACAATAGCTGCTGTAAGTCAGATAAAGTATAAATAAAAAATAGGAAAAGCCGGTATAGGGATCAGTTGAAGGGAAATATATCGATACATATGTATCTGATAACTTTAGTTTTAAGTGTAAGATTATATATGAAGAAGCATAGCATGAAAATAAATTTATCTTCTCAGGATTACAATACATTCCATTGAAGAAGTCTCCACTGAATAAAAGCGAGGATGATATGTTAAATATTAATAATGAGGTTAATGATGCGCGTAAGTACCATGCGCGGTTTAATAGTCATTTTGAAGATATTAAAACATTATATGAAGAACTATATGCAGGTCACCCAAAACAAATGGATGCATTTGCTATGCTCACTAAAAGTCTTTCTGCTGCTCAT
>JAYUXA010000260.1:0-2820 GCA_043753245.1 Chitinophagaceae bacterium | reverse complement strand
CACTTTAAAAAACCTTTCCAGCGGATCTGCAAAACTGGATGAAAATATGGAAGCATTGCAGCACAACTTCCTGCTGCGAAAATTTTTTAGAAAAAAAGCACGGAGGGAAAATAAGTGACCGTGCCTGGTCGGGATCATTAAGGATTACGATCAAAACTCAATGGAAATTAAGTTTGACGGATAAGTTTCTTCCCATATTATAAATGCCATACCTCCTATTTTGGAGAACTGCTATAAGATTCAAAGTATTTTAGACGGCTTAAATGATCCTGATAATAAATATTTATAGATTATTGGCCATTAAATACAGATTAAAGATTGTTGCTTTTTTTTATTGGTAAATCCAGTCCTGCGTTGAATAACATATAACCAGGCGTGGCAGATTCCGCGTTGTCGGTTAAATATACTCTGTTCTGCGGGGCATAATATACCAGTTGGGCTTTTACAAATCCCTTAATTAAATACTGCTGCTTATTTTTAAAGTCAACTCTTAATTCAGAAGTTCCGTACAACGGTGAAATAAAAGGTTACCCAGAGCAACATATATCCTTATTCTTTGCATCTTTGTAAAAACGCCAACGACTTTGCAACAATGTTGCAAAATAATTATTTTTTTTTATCGCATATGATATTCCTTGTTAGCCGTCCCTAAAGAAAAATAGTGGATATTTGCCAGACAAATACGAGACCGAACGATGCGATATCTATTATATGCGGAAGATGATGCAGATGACCAGCAGGACATGAAGCGTCTGATCAATGATATTGATCCTACTCTTGTGCTTAAAATTTTTAACAATGGGTTGGAACTGGTTCAATACCTTTCCGATCTGAAAAGCACAGAACCCAAACCATTGGTTATATTTCTGGATGTGAACATGCCCATCTGGGATGGTGTCAGAACCCTTCAGACGCTTAAAGCAGATGCCCATTTTAATATCATCCCTGTTATTATGTGGTCCACCTCTACCCTTCAGCGCGATATCGATCTTGCCCACAGGTTGGGTGCAACAGCCTTCCTTACGAAACCGATACATCACGAGGATTGGTTAAAGGTGAAAGCGCAGTTGCCGCAATATTTTCAGAACTCCGGAATCCGGCAGATTAGTTAACCGGTTTAAGAGTTCGGTATCTGACATCTGTAATTGAAAATAGTTATTATTCTTTGATCAGCCGCTTTTGGATAACTTCCATTATATAACTTTATTACTTAAAGTAAATCGGTAACAATGAAAAAATTATTATTACTGTGCAGTTACATCGTCTTGTTTTCTATAGCGCATGCCCAGGTTTGGAAACGACTGGGTGATCGTGCCAAACAAAAAGTAGAAAGTAAAGTGGGTGATAAAATAGATAAGGGGATCGATGACGCAACCACTAAAAAAAATAAAAAAAATAAAGATCCAAATTCAAATTCCAGCGAAGAAAATAATGCTTCTCAGGAGTCACCTACCGAAACTGGAAGTATTACTTCAGCCGGCACCGATGGCGCTGTAGAAGCAGAACCCTCTCCAGTACAATCAAATCCTACTTTAAAAGCATATTCAAAGTATGATTTTGTACCAGGTGAAAAACTACTGGTATACGAAAATTTTTCTGCTGATGCAATTGGAGATTTTCCGGCAAAATGGAACACTAATTATTCCGGAGAAATAGTGTCCCTGGAAGGACAGGAAGGTAAGTGGCTGAAATTAAACCGCGAAGGAATTTTTCACCCGGAATTCGTCACCAGCCTGCCAGAAAACTTTACACTTGAATACGATCTTGGGGTTAATACTACATTCAATTATTATAGCACAGAGTTCTTTACTACGTTTGCTGAACTCGCCACACCGGAAGATTATCTGAAGTTTGGAAGATTCCCGAGCTATAATGGAAAACATACGGTACGGTTTAATCTTCATCCCAATGATGGAAGCGGAAAATTCGGTCAATCCGATATATTAACTACTGTCGACGGCAGTGATCTGATCCGAAACCATGTTGGGGTAACTCAGTTCGTATATAATTCGAAAAACGTTTCTCATATTTCTGTCTGGCGTCAAAAACAGCGTTTAAGGGTATACGTTAACAATGAAAAAATATGGGATTTGCCTAAAGCTTTTATGACTGATTCCAAATACAATTCTGTGATCTTCGCCACCAGCTCTTTTCATCAGGAGGAGGATTTTTACGTGATTGCCAATGTAAGACTGGCTGTTGGTGCTCCGGATACACGTAATAAATTAATAACAGAAGGAAAATTTACCACAAACGGAATATTGTTTGATGTAAACAGCGATAAAATCCGTCCGGAATCTTTTGGAACCTTAAAAGATATTGCAAATGTGCTTACGGAAAACAGTTCTGTAAAAGTGAAAGTAATCGGCCATACCGATGCAGATGGAGATGATAAATCAAATCTTGAATTATCCAAAAAACGCGCAGCGGCTGTAAAAGCTGCCCTGGTTAGTGATTTTGATCTGGATACCTCCCGGATAGAAACAGATGGAAAAGGAGAATCGCAACTGGTGGATAAAGGGGATTCGCCTGTTGCTAAAGCAACGAACAGAAGGGTGGAGTTTGTGAAATTATAAATTGTAAAAGAGCACTTATGCCTCTGATACCGGCTTTCACCACAAAGTGAATTGGTAAATTATAAGGAGTAAACTACGCATAAAGGACGCAAGATGATTCTTTGCGTCCTTTATGCGTATACTATAAAATAAGTAAATTTTACTGGGAGGTTTTTTTCTTGGTCGCTTTCGGAGCAAAAATAATCAGCATTCGTTTACCTTCCATTTTCGGAAGCGCCTCGGGCTGACCAACTTCTGCAAGTCG
>JAYUXA010000259.1:0-2820 GCA_043753245.1 Chitinophagaceae bacterium | reverse complement strand
CCATTACAAACAACAATATCTTTCCACCCGTCATTGTTTAGATCAACTATTAAAGCGCCCCAACTCCAGTCGGTAGCGTTCACTCCTGAAAACTGGGCAATCTCACTAAACGTATTATTGCCGTTATTCAGGTGCATCATATTGCCAAGCACCTGGTAATGAAAACCCGCAGCATGTCTTGACTGATAAGTATCATAATCATCGAATAAGGTGTTTTTCTTCAGCCTTAAATCGCCTTCAGGCAACATATCTGTACTAAAAATATCGAGGTAGCCATCATTGTTAATATCAGCCATATCAGCTCCCATGCTGGATTGGGATATGTGGCCAAGCGCACTATCACTTACTTCTTTAAAGCTGCCATTGCACTGGTTGATGTATAGATAATCTTTTTCGAAAAAATCATTACTTATGTATATGTCCGGCCAGTTATCGCCATTTATATCACCGGTTGCTACACCAAGTCCAAACCCAATTGCGCTACCAAATATTCCGGCTTTTTCTGTAACATTAGTAAACACGCCATTGTCATTGCGCAAAAGCTTATCGCCGGTAATCAAACTTGCCATTCTTCTGATGGATGAAGAAGGGAAAGAACCAACAGGAATCGTGAAGTCGTTATTCAGCAAATAAGCATCCAGGTCGCCGTCCCTGTCATAATCAAAAAAAGAAGCCTGGGTATGGTAGGCCCCGGAATCCTGGAGGTGGAAGGAGGCGGCAGCTTCCTCGAAATGAAGATCACCCTTATTAATAAATAACTCGTTCTGCCTTTTATCATTTAAAAGATTTCCTGCAGTACATACATATACATCTAACAAACCGTCGCCATTTACATCTGCCATGGTTACGCCGGTGCTCCACTTATGTTTTTTAACGATGCCAGATCTATCGGTGATATCTTCAAACGTAAAGTTGCCTTTATTTATGAATAATTTGTTCTTTCCGGCATTAGCGGTCATAAATACATCGGGCAGGCCATCATTGTTTATATCACCAATGGCAACGCCTCCACCATTATAAAAATTACGGTAATTCAATTCGTTGAAAACGGTATCGTCTTTTACGTCATTTCTAAAATCGATGCCGCTTTCCTTTGTGGTTACCGTTTCGAACAACGGATCTTTTGGGGGCGTATAACCGTTTTTAGAATGGCAGGCACATAGCCCTACCATTGAAAATAAACAACAGCAAGCCATCATTACCCTCCAATTATTCTTTATAACCGGCACCAATGCCCTGCACATGTAAACCCAGCCTGCTATATAGCCTTTGTAAGCCATTAGAAAATATTGTACTTAGTAATAGGTTTAAACGGATGTACACAAGTGTACCCAACGACTTAAAGATTATGGTGCCCTGTTATCTGTTAAGACGGTACACCTGAAGGTTTCCTTTGTTAACGCCTGCAATAAATGCAGGCTTACCCTTTATTTTAATATCTGTAATGGTTCTTGCATCCCCCTGTATCCTTATTCCACTTTCTGACGCAGGCATTGCCTTAAAATTACCTTTTCCGTCTCCTTTTACAAATAACCCCATTGAAGCATCGTAACGGCCGGTCATAAACTCAGGCCCATAGAAGTTGCCTGCCATCAATATATCCAGGTTACCATCATTATCAAAATCTGAAATCTTCATGGTTTGTATGGGGGCAAACTGGCACCTGGTGGGAAGTTCATGAACAACAAATTTTCCATTACTGCTATTTTCCATATAAACAGAAGCAAAGGTGGTGGCCCGCAAAACAATGGCATCTTTTTCCAGTTGTGGAAATATTGTAGCAAACCCTGCTTCACTAAACTTTGTATAGGTATCAAATTTCTTTTTTATTACCGGTATAACAGCACTTATCTGATCCCGATTCGCAATTGTGAATTCTTCCTCATTCAGGTAGTACGTTAAGATAGGTTCATACGTTCCGTCGCCATTAAAGTCTTTGGAATATACGGAAACCGGCTTTTTACCGGAAGGCTTGAACTTATTATTTAATCCTAAATTACCAACAACGTAATCTTCATCTCCATCTTTATCAAAGTCGGCGGCAGCTATACTAAACCACCAGCCTGTTGCCGCATCAACCGCAGGATCACTGGATTGTTTTTTCAAGATACCTTTTTCATTTTTAAAAAAACATACGGGCATCCATTCTCCTGTTACCATTAAATCTGTCCAGCCATCATGATCAAAATCAGTCCATATAGCGGCGGTTACCATCCCTATATTTTCGAGATCGGGGCATATCGCAAGCGTGGCGTTCTCAAATTTTCCTTTGCCATTATTTTTTAGGATGAATGATTTCGGTGTAAAAGCATATTTTGTTGGCACTACTCTTCCACCCACAAATAGATCAGGATCACCATCCTTATCAAAATCGTTGGCCAGCACACATGAGCCGCTATTATATTCTACAGGCAGCGAATGCTCACTTAGGACAAATTTCCCTTTCCCGTCATTGCTATAAAGCCTATCCTGGTATGGCGCTGACAAGGGGTTGTACGAGTTGCCACCGCTTACTACATACAGATCCAGATCCTTGTCGCCATCTGCGTCAAACAAAACGCCTCCCATATCTTCATAACCCGAATCGGGCATATTGCGTGACCTGAATTTTCCATCTTGCTGTTGCAGAAAGAGTTTGCCAGGTACCTTTGCCGGGCCACCCACCCAAAAATCTTCCAGGCCGTTACCATCTACATCACCAACGGCTATAGAAGGACCGTTTTGAGAGTAGCGGTGAGGAAGCAGTGGCTCTAAATTGAAGTCTTCAAAATTATATTGCCGGTGCAAAAAGTTTATTCCTGTTTCGGCTGTTATGTCGGT
>JAYUXA010000258.1:0-2830 GCA_043753245.1 Chitinophagaceae bacterium | reverse complement strand
AAAAAGCCAAAGTAAAAGAACTGTATACATTCGAAGGAATGGGTAAAAAGAAGACCCTGGAAGTATTTGCAGGGGATATCTGCGCGGTGGTCGGTCTGGAAGAATTTAACATCGGTGATACCATCGCTGATGTCGAAAATCCGGAAGCATTGCCGGTGATCAGTGTAGATGAGCCAACAATGAGTATGATGTTCAGCATCAACAACTCGCCATTCTTTGGCAGGGACGGTAAATTTGTTACCTCCCGTCACCTGCGCGACAGGCTGATCAAGGAAACAGAAAAGAACCTGGCGCTGAAAGTAATGGATTCGGACAGTGCAGATAGTTTTCTAGTTTACGGAAGAGGGATCCTGCACCTGGGTATTCTGATTGAAACCATGAGAAGAGAAGGATTCGAACTTACTGTTGGCCAGCCTACGGTTATCGTAAAGGAGATCAATGGTAAAAAGCATGAGCCTTTTGAAAATCTTGTGGTAGATGTGCCGCAGGAATTCAGTGGTAAAGTAATCGATCTGGTTACGCAGAAAAAAGGAGAAATGCTGATCATGGAAAGCAAGGGCAATATGCAGCACCTGGAATTTGAGATTCCTTCAAGAGGGTTAATAGGGTTAAGGAGCAATATGCTTACCAATACCGCCGGCGAAGCCGTAATGGCTCACCGGTTTACCGAGTACAAACCCTGGAAAGGAAATATTCCCGGTAGAAGTAACGGGGTATTGATGTCAAAAAATACTGAAAAAACAACCGGCTACTCTATTGATAAACTTCAGGACCGTGGTACCTTCTTTGTTGACCCGGGTGAAGAAGTTTATGCAGGACAGATCATCGCCGAGCATATCAAGCCGGGCGATCTGGTAGTGAATGCTACGGAGCCTAAAAAATTGACCAATCACCGTGCCAGCGGAAGTGATGATGCATCCCGTATCGCTCCAAAAACACAGATGTCACTGGAAGAGTGCATGGAATATATTCAGCAGGACGAGTGTATTGAAGTGACTCCTAAAGTGATCAGGCTCAGAAAGGTTATCTTACAGGAAGAAGAAAGGAAAAAAGTGCAGAAGACAATGGCCTAAATATAAACTTCAAGATATGAGATACCTGAGGATGCTTGCTTTTTCTATTATCGCAATGGTGATAAATTATGCAGCGGAAGCGCAGTGTTCTATCTGTAGTAAAACGGCCTCTCAGTTAGGGGAAGAAGCCGCAAAAGGATTAAATGGCGGTATACTTTATCTGGCAGCAGCGCCGTTATTAATTGTGGGGTATATCAGTTACAGGTGGTGGAGAAATAATTCATAGAAACCGCTTATGATGTTTGATCTAACTGTAACCAGAAGAAAGGATCAGGCCCGGGCCATGGAAAAATTTTCCATACTTATTCCTACCTGGAACAATCTTCCCTATCTCAGATTGTGTATAGAAAGTATACGAAAGAATTCCCGGTTCAAACACCAGATCATCGTTCATGTAAATGAAGGAACCGATGGTACCTTACAATGGCTTGCGGAACAGGCCGATATTGAGTATACCTACACTCCCCAAAATGCAGGCATCTGCTATGCGCTCAATATAGGAAGAACGCTGGTAATGACCGAGTACATCGTGTACATGAATGATGATATGTATGTGTGTCCTGGCTGGGATGAAGAATTTGACCGTGAAATTAAAGCCATTGATCATAATCTTTTCTTTTTTTCCGCTACCTCTATTGAACCTCTTGCCTCCAGTAATTGTGTGATCGAAAAGGATTTTGGTAGTGAGATCTCTTCTTTCCAGGAAAAAGAATTGCTGGAGCATTTTTTAGACACCGTGAAAGCAGACTGGCAGGGCGCTACCTGGCCTCCGAATATTGTACACCGCAATACCTGGGATATGGTAGGCGGGTACAGCACTGAATTTTCACCCGGCATGTATTCGGATCCGGATTTTTCCATGAAATTATGGCATGCAGGTATCCGTTTATTTAAAGGGATCGGAAAAAGCAGGGTGTACCATTTCGGGTCTAAAAGTACCGGAAGGCATGTTGTTAAAAACAGGGGTTATTATACGTTCATTTCAAAATGGGGCATCACTTCCAGTACGCTCACTAAAAACTTTTTACGCAGAGGAGAAATTTTTGATGGTCTTTTAAAAGAACCCGCCAATGGTTCCTTCACAAGGATTAAAAATTTCTTTAAACGGATTGGCGCATCCGTCCGGAATGATTGATAGTTATTGGACGACATACCCGACTGCTGAGCAGGCACTTTAAAATCTGTCCGGAACGGGTTGTTAGTTATTAGCAGCCAATCGGCCAGCCAAATATCGACAGGTTGAAAACAGGAGGTCAGAACGCGCTGATTATACGATGGAGATTGAAGTCTTCTTTTTTGTATTGCTGTTCTAATAAATTCATCAAAACTTTTTTATCTACCTGTTTCATTTTGTTTTTGATAATAAGCGTTGTTGCGCGCTTTAATAAAACAGCCAGTTCATTTCCTGTAGTTGATTTTTTTTCATGAGCTGCGATCGCATCGGTGAGCTCTTGTATTCCGTGGCATCCGGATGCAGTTGTTTTAATAATACGGGTGCTGGTGTGGTGATCATGCAACATGCCGGACAGGTTTTTAATAAATATATCCGCTCCGGGACGGTCACATTTATTAACCACAAAAATATCTGCTATTTCCATCAGGCCCGCTTTCATGGTTTGGATATCATCACCTCCTTCAGGTACCTGAACCACCACAGTGGTATCCGCAAGCCCGGCAATCTCAATTTCGCTCTGCCCTACACCAACTGTTTCGATAATAATATGATCGTATGGCGCAGTACGGATAATGTCCGTGAT
>JAYUXA010000257.1:0-2832 GCA_043753245.1 Chitinophagaceae bacterium | reverse complement strand
AACATAGCTGCAGTGGTGAATGAATAATACTTTGGTAGACCATACTCCGCGGTTGCATCACGGAATGTCCCGTTGCCATTATTAATGAACAAAAGATTAGTAGCCCTGGGAATTTTTTCTTTATTGTCGCTCGAATTAATGGTACAGATAAACAGATCTCTCCAGCCATCTTTATTGACATCTGCAGATACAGCTCCCTGTGTCACATACTTAACAGCTGTTTTTAAACCCGACTTTTCGTAAACATTTTCGAAACTTCCACTTCCCTTATTCAGATAGAGCGCATCGCTTCCATTGCCGCCCGCAAGGTAAATATCTTCGAACCCGTCATTATTATAATCAAATGCTACCGCACCGCCTCCAAAACTTCCCTCATACACCTGAAACTGATGGTCAATTCCCGCCTGCCGGGTTGTGTTTGTAAAATGCTTTTGCCCGAAAACGGCTGTTACAGGAACTAAAAAAATCAACAGCCAGCCTATTTGTTTCATGTTTTGGAGTTAGCGGGTAAAAGTAGAAAAAATATTATTAACTCTTCTCCCTTACATTTGGAAATGGCAGAACCGATGCAGAACAGGATCCTTTTTATCCCGGTCATTATTCTATTTTTTACAGCCTGCAGGATCACCCCGGCCGATGCGCCATTTGCTTCAGGTACTCAAAAAGGTTATGAACTGGCACAGAAACATTGTGCTAGCTGTCACAGTTTCGTTCCGGCTAAATTTCTGGATCAACAAACATGGATGGATTATATTCTTCCGCAGATGGCTCCTAACGTTGGCATCGGAGTATTCGGCGAAAAAGATTATATTAATTCTCCCAATAAACCAAGTGCAGTAACTTATAAAGAGTGGATGGAAATAATTAAATATTATCAATACACTTCGCCCGAAAAATTACTGCCTGTTAAGCCACCTGTTCCTATAATTAAAGACTGGCGTATTTTTGACCTCAAAACAGCCAACTCTTCTTTACCAGGCACTGCTGCTACTACCCTAACCTATATTGACACGGCAACTCAAAGTATATTCACCAGCGACGGCTTTACTAATTATTTATACCGGTGGAACAATCAAATGAATGTGACGGATTCTGTTCTACTGGGATCATCGGCTACTTCCGTTGAGCTGTATAACGATGCTGCCGGAGCACGTCATGGTGTTTTTTCCACGCTCGGAGGAATGGAAACATCTGAATTTTCTAATGGACAACTGCTCGATTTTAATATCGACCAGAAATTGGCGTTTGCGACAGATACACTGGCTGACAAACTTCCCAGACCGGTCCAGCAGGCTTCAGGAGACTTCAATCACGACGGGCTTCGCGACTGGCTGGTCTGCGGCTTTGGTCATAATACGGGTGCACTGCTTCAGTACACCCGGCAACTTTCCGGTACGTTTGAAAAGAAAATTATTTTTCCATTACCCGGAGCTATTAATCTGGTGGTCCGGGACTTCAATAAGGATGGCTGGGACGATGTGATGGTGCTATTTGCCCACGCAGATGAATGTATCCGCTTATTTATTAATGACCGAAATGGTTCCTTTACCAATAAAAAACTATTGAGCTTCACCCCGGTGCATGGGTCTACCAGTTTCGAAGTGGCTGATTTTAATAAAGACGGTCTGCCCGATATTTTGTATTCCTGCGGCGACAATGCAGATATCTCCAAAATCTTAAAACCATATCATGGCGTTTATATTTTTTTAAATAAAGGCGACTTCAAATTTGAACAGGCTTATTTCTATCCGGTTAATGGCTGCACAAAAGCAATGGCAGTAGATTTTGATGGCGATGGTGATCTGGACCTGGCAACCATAGCCTTTTTTGCGGATTTTAAAAACAACCCGGCGGAGAAGTTTATCTATTTCGAACAGACCGGCGCATTATCTTTTCAACCCTACTCCCCTCCTATTAATAAAAACGGCAGATGGATCTGTATGGACGTGAAAGATTATGATCAGGACGGCGATCCGGATATCGTGCTGGGTAATTTCGCCCAACGGTTCCTGAACGACCGTTCCTATAATCCTGTATGGGATATGCAGATGCCGATAATCGTTTTGGAAAATAATCACCTTAAATAAAAAACCTGCCGGTAATGCTTCTCAGCAACGCCGGCAGGTATATATTTAAAATTTTTCTTCTGAATTAAGCCTGTGAAGGAGTTTGAAATGGAACGCTTACCGTTGGTGTTTTTCTGGAACGCATATAAAAAAACAATCCGGTAAATGCAACGATCAGGATAATAGGAATGATCAGTGTTGCCTGCAATATTTCCGGGCCTGCAGCATTTTTTGCGAGATCCAGAGCAGACGCCATTTCCGTACCGGGAGCTGCCTTAGAATAGGTTTCAAGGCTGGAACCGGCAGGCAATTTGCCAACTACCACATTATCATAGAAACTACCCATGAATAGAGTATAAATGGATACGGCAAACATGCCTGCTCCACCAATAAGGTTTAATCCTAACGCACCCGATTTAGGTATATTTTCTGCTACAAAACCCAGCATGGTAGGCCAGAAATAACATACTCCTATACCAAATATAATGGCAGCGAGAAAGATAGCGTTTCCGGTAAGTGTACTCAGCAAATAAAGCCCTGTTGCCGCAAATATGGCAGAGATCACCAGGAGACCCTGAGGAGAAAACCTTCCTACTACTGGTCCGGCAAAAGCACGTCCAATGGCCATGATACCTGTTGTCAGTGTAAGTATAAGAATAGAGTTCTTTGTAACATTGGTTAGCAGCAAACCTATCCATTGACTGGTGAACAGCTCAGTGATGGCGGTACCCAGCATACAAACGAACATAAATAGAAATAGCGGCGA
>JAYUXA010000256.1:0-6105 GCA_043753245.1 Chitinophagaceae bacterium | reverse complement strand
CATGTTGTATCAGCTGCATGGATTCCCGGTAATTGCCACCCGAGACGGAAGCAATCTGCCTGGCCTGTTCTGGATTTATGTTCCCTTTATTTTTAAGGGCCTGTTCTATATCTGTTGTTGCAATAGGAGGCACCCTCACCAACTGTGTTCTGGAAATGAGTGTCGGCAACACCAGCGTTTCATTTTCAGTGACCAGTATAAATAAGGTATCAGATGGCGGCTCTTCTATAAGCTTAAGAAGAATATTGCCTTCTTTTCCTAAGTATTCCGGAAGCCACATGACCAGTACCTTATATCCGCTCTCAAAGCTTTTAAGATGGAGTTTTCTAATAATATCATTGCATTCGAGCGCTGAAATGTTTCCTTGTTTGTTTTCAGCACCAATAAACTGCAGCCAGTCATACACTGTTCCATAAGGAAATCCCGAGATAAATTCCCGCCATTCCTTAATGAAGTCCGTACTTACTGGTTTATCTCCCGGTTTACGGGTGATCACCGGATATGAAAAGTGTATATCGGGATGAATAAAACTTCCTGACTTTTTACAGGCGTTGCAGTTTCCACACGCATCTACGCCTTTCTGTTCACACAATACGTATTGGGCAAATGCAAGTGCCAGAGCTAACGGTCCTGTTCCTTCTTTACCGGTAAACAATAGTGCATGGCTTAGCCTGTTGCGACTGACCAACCCGGTCAGGTGCTGTTTTACCGCCGACTGTCCGATTACATCAATAAACTTCATGAACGAAGGAAATTGTTAATTAAGATATTTGGTAATATCTCCGCTCATAGGTTTCACTTTACTATCAAACACAGCGATAAGTGACCCTTTTTCGTCTATAAGGAATTTTGTAAAATTCCATTTAACCGGATCTTTTACACCCATCTTAACTGCTTCGTCGGTCAGGTATTTAAACAAGGGATGAATATCTTTTCCTTTTACAGATACTTTTTCTGCCATAGGGAAAGTAACGCCGTAATTTTTTTCACAAAATGTTTTAATATCTGCGTTGGTGCCAGGTTCCTGTTCGCTGAAGTTATTAGCTGGAAATCCAACAATAACCAGTTTATTCTCATACTTTTTGGACAATTCCTGGAGTTCTGCATACTGAGGGGTATACCCGCATTTAGAAGCAGTGTTAACTATTAAAATCTTTTTTCCTTTGTAAGCGGAGAAATCAATCGATCCGCCATCCAGTGAGGTAACCTTAAAATTGTAAATTGACATACTGAGTGTTATTAAGCCTGATAAAACAAGTAATTTGAACATTATTCAAAATTTTTAAAATGAAAAGGATTGTTATACAGTACAAAGATCCTGCTAAAAGGTTGTTTCATACGCACCGGCGTCCGGAAAAGTTAAACTTCTGCTGTTGTCATCCAGGTCGGCAGTTATACCTGTAAAAATTCCAGCATCAACAGCATGGGAATTTTTATCGATCCTGAAATTATACACATTGTTTCGGGTATCTATATTCACAAACAGTGGGTCGGTGTTTACCATGCCCGAAGAAGTAATTGCTTCAGGTGGTGTAGCCACTTTCCACAGCGTATTTTTGAAATCCACCTCAAAAACGCCGTCACTTTCTTCTTTCAGCACGACTACTTCATCTGCTACTATTCCATTATCTCCCCAGAAAATACAATTCCGGATATTGGTTTTCAGATCAGACACCTCCAGAATTCCCCCCTGCCTGACAAAATTAGTAATGGTCATTACAGGTTGTTTATGGGCTATTAATGGGTTAGAAAAGGCCGCCACCGTGCAATTGGTAAACGAATAAGTTCCTCCATTAAGCAACTGGATATTTTTTCCGCAATTACTGATCAGGCAGTTAACTGCTTCTATCGATGTCTGACTGCCAGTAATTCCTGCATCGTAGCAATTGTCAATAATGCATCTGTCAAGGGTCAGTTTTGGATTGCTGTTTACGGATTGTTTTTCTACAACAATACCCTGATAAGCGTTTTTTAACAGAACGTGTGTTAGCGTATTATCTTTGCTCTTCTCCCGGAAATAAATTCCTGGCCATGCTCCGGGATAATTTTTATAAGGATCGTCCAGCCGGTCACCGGCGAACACCACTTCCATACTCTCCGTTTTTTCTCCATTGACCTTCAAACTTCCATCTATTATTAAAGGAGCATCACCATGTAAAAAGATCTTTGTTCCTTTTTCGATAGTAAGTACCACATTCTGTGCTACCTGTAATCCGCCCAGGATCACATAGGGTTTTTCGTTTGTCCATGTTGTATTAGCGGTGATCACAGTTGCCCGAAGAAAATGAGCATTCTGTCCCCATGCATCTAGCTGCACTACTTTTTTGACTCCATTGAACTGAATGCTGATACTGTCCTGCGCAATAAAAGGCAGGTTTGATTCATCAGGATTAATTTTAACGGTTACAAAAATATAAATACTGTCATTAGCGGCTATTTCAATGTCTTTCACATCAGGTCCTTCAAACCCATCCGCGTTGAACCTGAAGTAAGAGTGCTGGCCTCCCAGCGAAATAGTGCCGATCCGCAATTTACTATTGTTTCTGTTAAATAATTTGAATGCCTGGGTAACCGATCCGGTAGTCGTAAACAAGGTATCAAAATGAAGACTGTCTGCCGATAGTTCAATCTCTGCATCGGCTCCTATAGTAAAAGAATCTTTTCTGCAGGAAGAGACCATTATAATGAGTAACAGTAAATATATGTACAGCGGTCTGATCATGAGGATGTATATGCCAGGGTTACGATACCTAAATCAAGATGGGGTGCTTTTAACAATTCGATACCGCATGCTTCCAGTGTTGCACCGGTTGTCACTACGTCATCAACAAGTAATATATATTTTTCTGCAATAGCCTCCGCTCCGGTAAGCTGAAATTTTCCATTTATATTTTCCCATCGCTCTTTCCTGTTTTTACTGGTTTGGGTTTCAGAGGCTGATTTTCTTTGCACTACCTGATCCATTACGGGTATGCTCATCACTTCCGCCATCCCGTCACAAATCAATTTTGCCTGATTATATCCTCTTCTTTTTTCTCTTTTAAAGTAGAGTGGCAAGGGGACTAACGCACTAACATCATCATAAAAAGCCGATTGCCTCAATGCCGAACCCATTTTCCGGCCAAAATAGTATCCTAATTCTTTATTGTTTTTATATTTTATCTGGTGAAGGATATGCTGCATTGCGGACTGCTTGGTGAAGTAGACGTAAGCGGAGGCAGCTCGTACTGACAGTCTTCCTGCAAAAATCTTTTCCACCGGATTATTTTGATGAAGATGAAAATTAGTTAGGGGAAGCGATTCCAGACATTCGAGGCATATTAGTTCCTTTGTACCCACCAGATCAGTTCCGCAACCGGCACAGAGATCAGGATAAATAAGGTGCAGCAATCCTTTCGCCATATCAGATAAAATGCGCTCTCCCACGGTTCTCCTGATTAAAAAAGATATTTATATAATTCTTCTACTCTCGACATCTGAACTACTTCGATACCAAACTCTTTCGTATTCAGTTTTCCTTCTCCTTTTCGTGCGCTGGCCAGATTGTATTTTGAAACAATAATTTTTTCAAATCCCAATTTCTCAGCTTCCAGAATTCGTTGTTCAATCCTGTTTACGGCCCTGATTTCACCACTGAGCCCTACTTCACCGGCAAAACAAATATGCTGGGGTAGAGGGATATCTTCAAACGAACTTAATAACGCAGATAATACAGCAAGGTCAATAGAAGGATCTTCTACTTTTATCCCCCCGGCTATATTCAGGAAAACATCTTTCATTCCGAAATGAAATCCTCCTCTTTTTTCCAGTACCGCAAGTAACAACTGTAACCTGCGAAGATCAAAGCCCGTTACTGTTCGTTGTGGTGTTCCGTATATCGATGGTGTAACGAGTGCCTGTACCTCAATTAATAATGGCCGTATTCCTTCAATGCTTGCCGCGATCGCTATACCACTCAGCTGTTCATCTTTCTGTGTAATGAGTAATTCGCTGGGATTCGTAACACCTCGCATCCCATCACTGGTCATTTCGTATATGCCTAGTTCAGAGGCACTGCCAAACCTGTTCTTTATTGTACGCAGTATCCGGTAAGCATAATGTCTGTCTCCTTCAAACTGCAATACCGTATCCACCATGTGTTCCAGAATTTTCGGTCCGGCAACAGTGCCGTCTTTGGTGATATGACCAATCATGAAAACGGGAATGTTGGATTCTTTTGCAAACCGTTGAAGTTCCGAAGCACATTCCCTGATCTGTGAAATACTTCCCGGAGAAGAATCGATATAATCTGACTGTAAGGTTTGTATAGAATCAACAATGACGAGCTGTGGTTTTATCTTTTTTATTTCCTTAAAAATTACCTGCATAGACGTTTCTGTGAGCAGATAAAATTCGGAATGTTTAATATTGAGCCTGTCCGCGCGCATTTTTATTTGATGTTCACTTTCTTCTCCGCTAACATACAACACCCGGATATTGGTCATTAATAAACCGTCCTGTAAAAACAAAGTGGATTTACCAATGCCCGGTTCACCGGCAATCAATACAATACTTCCCGGAACAATTCCACCACCAAGTACTCTGTTCAATTCCGGATCAGGTGTTATTAATCTTTCCTGATCAATGGGTACGATCTCATGAAGGGCTACCACTTTTGAATCTCTTTTTACATCATTAAGGTCTTTCCAACCATTATCAGATTTTGCTGTTTCTTTTTGAATAACCTCTTCAACAAACGTATTCCAGCTTCCGCATGAAGGACATTTGCCAGTCCACTTTGCAGCTTCATATCCGCAGTTCGAACAAAAAAAAGCGGTTCGGATTTTACTCATGGCGTGAAGGTAAAAGAGAAACTAATGGGGCTGACAGTGAAAAAAAGGAGAAGAGAAAGAAAAAAACCACTATAAAGTAAAAGAGTCAGCATTGCTGCTGACCCCTTACTTACTAACCCATTAAATTCTTCCACTAAATTACAAATTAGCGGCACATAACAAAATTAATTTTTGAGTGTGTGCATAATTTTAGGATAGAAATGCTTTCCTGAATATTAACTTAATTTTTGGTGTTAAATCAATGATTTTCAATATCTTGCAATAAGTAAACAGGTTTAATATCAATCATTGTGATAAATTGTCAGCCCTTGTTTTTCATTCACTTATCAAATGACAAAAAGGCCCTAAAAAAAGGATAATTTATTCTAATTTGGCGGTCTGAAAGTTTGGATTTTGATTTGCTCATACAATAGAAAATAAATAAAATCAGTCTATGACACCTTCAATAATGTTCCTTTCTCTGTTTTTCCTCGGTATCAGCATGCTGGTCTCCGGTATCCTGAAACGCAGGTTCACTGCCTACAGTAAAATCGCGCTGGGCAATGGCATGTCGGGAGCCGAAATAGCAGCTAAAATGTTACGGGATAATAGTATATATGATGTAAAAGTTACATCTGTAGAGGGATTTATGACCGATCATTACAATCCAGCTACTAAAACGGTGAACCTGAGCCCGGAAGTATACAGCGGTCAGTCTGTAGCATCGGCGGCAGTTGCCGCTCATGAATGTGGTCATGCGGTTCAGCACGCTACAGCCTATCAATGGCTCACCATGAGAAGTAAGCTTGTACCGGTGGTTCAGTTTAGCTCCGGTATCGTTCAATGGATCCTGCTGGCCGGCGTATTGATGATTAATGCGTTTCCACAGCTTTTGCTTGGGGGAATTGTATTATTTGGATTTATCACCCTTTTTTCCGTGATCACCCTGCCGGTTGAATTTGATGCAAGCCGCAGGGCACTGGCCTGGCTGGATTCGTCAAGAGTAACTACGGCAACAGAATATCCCAAAGCGAAGGATGCGCTGAAATGGGCGGCTCTAACCTATGTAGTTGCAGCACTGGCTTCTATCGCTACGCTTGTTCAGTATGTTATGATATTCCTGGGTGGTAACCGGAGGAATTAAAGTTTAATTTCCTCTTCGTGTTTGTCGAAAAAATGAAATTCAGTGAGGTGGTAGCTGGTATTTTCCTTAACCTTTATCTTCTGGCCATGCTTCCACCTCCATTTCCATGCTTTTGACGTCATGAAAAGATTGCCTTTGGTGAAGTAAGAG
>JAYUXA010000255.1:0-6122 GCA_043753245.1 Chitinophagaceae bacterium | reverse complement strand
GCGAATGTGCCAGCACCGGCCTTCATGGGGCCAACCGGCTTGCCAGTAATTCTTTGCTGGAGGCTATGGTATTTGCACACCGTTGTGCTGCCGATGCCTCTTTGCAGGTACCTCAGCTGGAGTTCAGAACGGATATTCCCAACTGGAATACTTCCGGAACCTCGGATCCGAAAGAAATGATCTTAATTACGCAAAGCCTTAAAGAACTGCAGTTGCTGATGAGTGATTATGTGGGTATCGTGCGGACCAATGTACGACTGGCACGTGCCATAAAAAGACTGGATCTGTTGTGGGAAGAAACCGAAGAATTATACCAGGCCACTACCCCGTCCCCCCAGTTGTGTGAACTAAGAAATATGATCTCTGTCGGATATTTAATTGTCAAGTGTGCGCAGCTGCGCAAGGAAAGCCGCGGATTGCATTTTAATACCGATTACCCTTTCAAGAGTGCAATGATTGAAAACATTGTACTATGAAAGGAATGATCCTGGCTGCAGGTTTGGGTACGCGGTTTAAGCCGTGGACGGACAGTCATCCTAAGGCACTGGCGGTAATTAATGGAAAAAGTTTACTCCGGCGGAACATTGAATATTTTCAACGGGCGGGGATATACGAAGTAGTGGTTAATGTATTTCATTTTGCTGACCAGATAGTTGATGATATAGATAAAAATAAAGGCTGGGGATCCCGGATAGTTATCAGTGATGAACGGGATATGGTATTGGAAACGGGTGGTGGATTAAAAAAGGCTGCATCGTATTTACAGGACGATGATTTTGCGCTGATGAATGTGGATATTTTAACCGGATTAGATCTTTCGGCGATGATTGAGCTGCATCGTAAATTAATGCCGCTGGCTACACTGGCCACTACAGACCGGAAAACGTCCAGGAATTTTTTATTCGATCATCTCAATAATTTATGCGGCTGGGAAAATACAAAGACCGGCGAAGAAAAAATTGCCAGGACCACGGCAGATAAAATACCCCGGGCCTTTAGTGGTGTACATGTGATCAGTCCACGGATATTTCCGTTGATGCAGCAAGATGGTAAATTTTCTATGGTAGAGGTTTATTTGTCCCTTGCCGGAAGGGAGGTCATCAAAAATTTCGATCATTCGGGCACAACGTTCATAGATGTGGGTAAACCCGAAGCAGTGGAAAGGGCTGAAGGGATGTTTCCCTGATTTCATTTTTATAAAGTGACTGTTTTATCTGGATCTGATCATAAATGCTATTTTAAAGTATTAATTTAATTCTCCCACAACTTTTTGTCAAGTTTAGGCACTATCAAACTATTTTTAGTTCTAAATTACTAAAATTATTAGTATATTTATGCTAATAAAATTGGTAAACATGCAAACGTTTCACGAATTTATGCCAGGGTACAGATTAAAGGAGTACCTATTGGTGATTGCGCCTAATGAGGACCTGCGCAACCGGATTACCACGATAAGAAAGGGATTTGAAGAGAAATTCCAGGTGCCTCCGGCATTTGGGAAGCCACAGCTCACGCTGGCGAGATTTGTTACCTGGAATATGATGGAAGAAAAGATCATTAACCGGTTCCAGCATATCGCAATGGGCGTATGTCCTTTTAAGATCGAGCTGAAAGACTTTGGCAGTTATCCTGCTCATACGGTTTATATAAATGTCACCACGAAAATACCGGTGCAGAACCTGATCAGGGAGCTTCGCACCACACAGCGGATGATGAAAGCGCACCCCGATCACGACCCGCATTTTATATCGGATCCCCACCTTACTATAGCACGGAAATTAAAACCCTGGCAGTACGAGAAAGGCTGGCTGGAATATTCCCATCTGCATTTTTCTGCAAAGATGCTGGCAGACCGGATGTTGTTACTGAGTAAACCATTAGACGGTGCAGGATACCAGATCGTCAGAGCATTCGACTTTCTTAATATGCCGGTGGCCACTACCCAGGGCCAACTATTCGGATAAACAATTCGTAAAGCTTTTATGTATGGAGGATGAACAGCAAGAGGGCAGCGCCTATTTAAAAGGGCGTGGGGCCCAGATCAATACCAGGAATAAATTTTTAAAAACCGAGCAGGTCAGGGAACATATTGAATCCATCGATGACTGGACAGAACCTAATTCTTCCACACAATATTTAGTTGAAACAGCCAAAGGAATAGTAAATGAGGTGAAGAGTCCGGATGTAGGCATGATGTACAGCATGAATCCTTACCAGGGGTGTGAGCACGGTTGTATTTACTGTTATGCGCGAAACTCCTTTGAATACTTCGGATACAGTGCGGGCCTCGACTTTGAGCGAAAGATCATCGTAAAGAAAAATGCGCCTGAGTTGCTAAGGAAATTTCTGATGCATCCCAAATGGATATGTAATCCGATTAGTCTGAGTGGCAATACGGATTGTTATCAGCCGGCGGAGCAGAAATTCCGGATCACGCGGCAGCTGCTGGAGATCTGTCTGGAGTTTAACCAGCCAGTGGGTATGATCACTAAAAATGCAGGCATGCTGCGCGACCTGGATATACTGAAAAAGATGGCCCAAAAGAATTTAGTGTCGATATTAGTATCCATCACCTCTTTTAATGAGGATCTGCGCAGGGTGATGGAACCGCGGACCACTACCGGCAGGCAGCGGTTAAAATTAATAAAAGAGCTGAGCGCGGAAGGGGTGCGGATGGGGGTGATGCTGGGGCCGATGATCCCGGGGTTGAATGAGCACGAGATGCATGATATTATCAAAGCAGCCAGTGAGGCGGGAGCGACATTTTCGGCCTACACGTTTATCCGGCTGAATGGATCCATCAAATTAATATTTCACGACTGGCTGTATAAAAACTTTCCGGACCGGGCGGATAAAGTATGGCATTTGATCGAGGGCGGTCATGGCGGTCAGGTCAATGACAGCAGGTGGGGCACACGAATGCGGGGGGAAGGACATATTGCAGAAATTGTAGCGCAGCAATACCGTAAGTACACCAGTAAGTATGGTTTGAATCATGAACGTCTGGATTTGGATTGCACACAGTTCCGGCGGCCAGGTGAACAGGGAAAATTGTTTTGAAGGAAGGGGTGCGGGCAGGATATGGAAAACGAATTGTGTCGACACTGTCTACACAATTGGAAGAAAAGTTTGAAAGAAATTTTACCGAAAAAAAATGTAAGGAGAATGATAAAGTTTGCCGAGCAGTTTGCCGGGAATTTAATTGTCGTTACACTGTCACGACAATTAAATTGGTCACACTTTTTGCATTAATTCCTTTAACAAGCTGCAAAGCAAAACTGTTTTATGCCCAGACATGCGCGACCCAAACATCAGGGGTAAGAGAATTACGCAAACAAATAAGCACCAAAACCTTTGAAATTGAATCATAAATGCCTGAATTTGGATTGCACACAGTTCCGGCGTCCTGGTAAATAGGGGAAATTGTTTTGATGGAAAGGGGCGCGGGCAGATTATGAAAACTCATTGTGGCACACTGTCTACCCAACTAAAAAAAAGATATGGTAGAAATTTTAAGTTGGGAAACCTGCATAGAATGTTACAGTTTGTTGATATTCAAATTGTCGCGCCACTGGCACGACAATTAAGCTGGTCTTACTTTTTGACATCAATCCCTTTAAAAGCTGCAAAGCAAAACTGTTTTATGCCCAGGCATGCGCGACCCAAACATCAGGAGTAAGACAATTACGCAAACAAATAGGCACCAAAAACGCAAGCGTTTATCCACAGGTGTGAAAAATGGTATTTATATTATAAAAATGGTTTAACTAATTTACTATCAATGTACACTGAAAAATTGCTGCCCCGGAAGTTTGGAGAGACGAGAGGTACAAGTCTTTGGGAGTACTTAAGTAATAAGCACCGGGTACAAGGAGGATTAATTAAATGGGAATATCAGTCTACTGATACGGGAATTATATCTTTTGAAATAGGAAGCGAAAATTATGAAAAATGGGAAAATGAGATTTTTAATCTGACGGAAGTAAACCTGTTTGAACACATTGAACCGTATTTATTGTAATATGTCTAGACACTATTCAGACCTTGGCCACAATAATGACACACAACGTTTATTGGAAACGTTAGTGGACAAGACGTCTGATCCTGAAAAATATTCCCATACAATGTATGAATTGGGTATACAATTTGGTCATGCTTTACTTGGACGCATTTCCAAAGAAGATTCAATAACCCTGGCTTGTACAGTTGAAGATGCGGATTCGTTATGCCGGGGTATACTAGAAATATTAAAAACTGCATTCAAGGTTCATTTGGTTGTTTTTTGGAATAGGCGTCTGAAAACCGATGAAAAAGGCCAGATTAGTGTTGCTCCCATTTTGAAAGAATATCATGAGCAAGGATACAAGGAATCCAATACGATCATTATTATTAAATCTATCATTTCAGGTTCTTGTGTAGTGCGCACAAACCTTACTCGTTTAATAGAAACTTCTAATCCTTACCAAATATTTGTAGCAGCACCCGTGCTGCTTAAAGGGTCTATCGATAGTTTGGAAAGGGAATTTGATGCAGATGTTTCCTCTAAGTTCCAGTATTTATATTTTGCAGAAGATGCGACCAAAGACGAAGATGGACTTGTTGAACCTGGCATTGGTGGAGATGTTTATCAGCGCTTGGGATTTCAGGGTCAGGATGATAAGAATAAATACATTCCTAATCTGGTTAAAGAAAGAAGACTGATGTTTAGCAAATAATAATATTCGATCGATCTCTTCCAATGTATTTTATATATTTATAATTGTTACAGGAGACTTCGTGCAAGCGCAACTTTACCGTTGGTTCAGCTACACCCGGTCTCCTGTTTAATTTTTGATAAATAATTATTACTGTCCGGTTAGAATTCCACATGCAAAATAAGGTGTCTCCGATCGGGTGTTTTAACGATTTATAGTTGATTTATCGTTTGTCAAGCCTCTACGGTGTAAATAAGGAGGGAGTTGAAGCTTGCTTGTTTTGTTCTTTGATCTGCTTAAGTGGCGAATTTTCTAATTTTCTGAGTATTTTAGAAAGGTGGTTAGATCTATCTATGTCATTTAATGCAACCGGATCAGTCCTACGATAAATTATTCTGATTTGTTAAAAACGATTAATCTTCATATATAAACATAACAGCCAGCAAGTCGCATACATCTTTAGCTTCTTCGTTACTAATTAAACCAATTTTTTTTATTAACCTGGTTTTATCAATAGAACGCATCTGATCTAAGGCAATTTCTCCGCCTTGATTTTCAAAAGTAGTAGGAACTCTTGTAGGGTAATTTTTAATGGTACTGGTAAGCGGTGCAATGATTGTCATCCTGGAGTACGCCTGGTTCATTTCCTTTGGCCCAATAATAACAGCGGGCCTTTTTTTTCTCATTTCTGAACCTGTAGAAGGGTCAAAGTCAGCAACCCAAACTTCGAATCTTTTCATATTAATAAAGGTTTATGGTAGGAGGAGGTATTTAATAGCCTGGCCATGTCCAATCCTTTTCTTCCTGCTCTGAAAGAGAATTATCCCATATGGAGGTTTCTGGACCATGCTTTTTTATAGCGTCTTTAAATTGCTTTTCCCAGGTTGATTTATCGAAGTTGGGCCTTCGTCTTGCAGAAGTAATCAGGATACTATTTTTTGTTGCCGTTACTTCAACTTCACCGCTGATTCCCGCTTCTTCCAGGATTTTTTTATGAAGAATCAAACCCATTGAATTACCGATTTTTGTCAGCTGTGTTTGCATAAATATGTTGTTTATACAAATGTACAAAATGTTATAACATATTCAAATTTTATGGAAGAATAGTGTTGATTAATCGGGTCGCCACCCACAAGAGAGAACACTACATCCATAATATCATGATATACTAATATGATTAGGACTTCCCAAAGCCTTGGCTCCAATGGTTAGGACTTACTTTATTTTCATCCATTTGATCAGGTAGCAGAATTTATCTACTCACCCAACAGATCAAACAGATAAAACAAAGGAGATTCTTCCAGCACCATCCGCACTCCCGATTTACCGTCCACCTTCCATTTTACCAGCCGGATAAATCCATTGTCTATTTCAATCCCTGTAAGGTCGCCATCGGCAAAGCAGCAGCAGCCGGTATTAAAATAACTT